>NZ_JBUZOU010000058.1:0-1155 GCF_055326765.1 Pleionea sp. WD8-19
AAGCGCCGTCGGTACGTTTTCGTTGATTGTATTTTTGAGTATAAACACCGTTGATATGACGCATTGCACGCCCCAAATTACCTCTCGGTGTTTTCACCAGTAAGTGATAATGATTTCCCATCAAGCAATAAGCGTGTATCTCAATGCCAAATCGTTGGTGGGCTTGGTCAATACAGGTTAAAAAGTCTTCATAGTATTTATTACCATGAAAGATAGTCTGACGCTCCCTACCTCGGTTCATCACGTGGTAGTAAGCGCCTTCGTATTCTACTCGGAGAGGTCTGGTCATGCATTGAGGGTAGTTGATTTAATAGCTAATATCAAGACTTGACCCCTATACTTCTCTATCTCGCTCGTATGCCTGAGCACAAAAAGAAATCCATGAAGCAAATGCTCAGTCAACGTATTCAGCTGATCAAGCAACAACGTCCGGATTTATCCTTTATTAAAATAGCCGACGGCGCACGAGATAACTGGACATTTTTCGACAATGAAATCAAAACGGGTGAATGTGTACTCGATTTTTATCACGCTTCTCAGCACCTTCACTGCGCATTGGAAGCCATTCATGGCAAAGGAAGTTTAGCTGCGAGTTTGGCTTTCAAAAAGTATCGAAGCCTTTTGTTAGAGCATAAAAACGGGATCACAAAAGTGATTAATCATCTGAATTATCAGCTGAGGAAATTGCCCCATAACAATCACCTAAAAACAGAGCTGACTTATTTCAAGCGTCACAAAGCTCGTTGCCATTACGCAAAGCTTATTGATGAGTGCAAGCCGATTGGTTCAGGCATTGTGGAGTCGGCTTGTAAAACGGTGGTGCAGATGCGACTTAAACGTTCAGGGCAACACTGGGATGATCAAGGTGGGCAGGCGATACTAACGTTTCGGTCCATCCTTCTCAGCAAACAACTGGATACTGCTTGGGAAAACATTAAACAACATTACTACCAACCTATTTCACCACCTAAAAATGTTGTGAAATTTGTTCGAAAATGATCAGTGCGAGAGTTGCACCCCTATACTTCGTTTTCAAGAACACTTCATACTTACTGGCAAATTCTGATGCAACTAGCCGACTCCTTCAAAATTGAAGTGCCCGAAAAGTCGCTAGAGAAAGAGCTTATTAAAGCGGCATTCAATCACATCAAACAG
>NZ_JBUZOU010000059.1:0-1021 GCF_055326765.1 Pleionea sp. WD8-19
CTTTTATTATTTAATGCATGTACTGAACGAGCTTCCGAAACAGCCTGATGACTTAGAACCGTTAATGCCGTGGAATGTTGAGTTGAACGGTTAAGTCAAGTGTGTGTTTGCTCGGACGTTTACATCACTCTTCAAAAAAGTCTTTCTTTATGGCCGTTATTTAGTTCAAAAACATAGTCCGCTTCTTAACGCTCCATACATGGGCGAACCAACTTGTTACGACGTCCATTAAGCCGCGGCTTGTTAGGAGTGTTTTACCCATTGGAAAAATGTTCAATAACCTTTTCTGCAGGTAAACATGCATCATATGATACGTTGTGGAACTCTTTATCTGGGCAATTTCGAATATCGACATGTGGATAAGAGCCAAAACTGCCGATACATTGCAACTTTCTATCATACACAACTGGCGTCATCAAAAAATCAATGCCTGTTTCGCTCCTAAATTCAGATTTCACTCTTTGTAGGATAAAGTATCCAGATTTATTATTCTTTGCGTTCCAAGACACTCGCTGCCCACCTGACATACCTGCATACAAATGACTGCCATAAAAGTCGCCATTAATATCTTTCACCTGCCCTAGTCTAACTTTAAAGATGAATGCATGATGTAAAATTTGATTATTGCCACATGAGTCTCCATACGACAAGACATTGTCATTTACTGGTTGTCCATAAGTGCAAAAATCTCTATACCAACTTGTATTGTCAGTAGATTTTGGTATGGCTTCAACAACTATAATTCCATTTTTTGGAATTGGTATGGTTGAGCAGCCCGCAAGCATTAAAATTAATAAAGCAGCTAGTTCCCTCACGATAGCTCCTAATATCCGAAACACCGAGCGAAATGTAGTTGCGAAGCAACGTAAAGTTGATCCGCATAATTTCGGTTGTTACATGGTAAACGTCCGAGCAAACACACACTTGACTTAACCGTTCAACTCAACATTCCACGGCATTAACGGTTCTAAGTCATCAGGCTGTTTCGGAAGCTCGTTCAGTACATGCATTAAATAATAAA
>NZ_JBUZOU010000006.1:0-287853 GCF_055326765.1 Pleionea sp. WD8-19
GACCGCTTGCAATTCTATATTTGCATTCTTTTTACGGGCTTTCGCTGCTTCATTTAAAATGAAGTCAGCGATGCCGTTTGCACAGTTTCTTAAAGTATCATCATAGCTGATTATATAGCCTGCAGTGACGTCATGTTCTTGGGCCGCATGACCAGCAAGGCGTTTTGCTGTGAGCATGGAATATCCCAACGCTTCAGAAATGGTGAGAAAAGTTCGCCGTAAGTCATGAGCGGTAATCTTGTAGCCGATGACTTCAGAGGCATAGCTAAGAATATCTCGGCAATCTCTAACTCTTCCTAGCTCGCAGACTGGTGAAGGGAATACAAACTCTTCAGAATACTTATATTTTTTCAATTCAGCTAAAATTCGTACAACTTCGTTACTCATCGGCATATATTCACGATCACCAGTTTTAATTGTTTTTCCTTCTGTTACTTCAAGAGCTGATAAGTCAAAGCGTACTCGATTCCATGTTAATCCTGCCATTTGATCCAAACGCCAACCGGTGAGCAACAAGCAGCGGGCTAGGGCCGAGTTTATGACACTTGAACCTAAAAACCTTTCTGACTTTTGCTGATAGTTTTCAACTGCTACCCACCATTTTCCTAAGTCAGGCTTATGTATTAGAGTGCGCTTTCGTGTGGCTTTAGGAGCAATTCTTAGATCGGATAGTACTTCAGTTGGGTTGTTTCCAAATAGTGGATTGCCATCAGTGTCTCGATAAGCTGCTCTGGCATAATTCCAAAGCGTCTTTATATATGCCATAGTTTGCTTAACTGAGCTTTCGGAAAGAGCCTGATTGCTTTCTGAACCGTTTCGTAATTCGCCAGCTAACTTCAAAATGAATTCTCGATTAAATGACGAAAGTTTTTTATCTCGATACTTGGATAATCTTGAGTTTAATTGGACGTTGTAAGTTTCAATAGTTTTATCTTTCCACTTTTTAACTTTTGCTATTTCACTATGAACTTGCTCAAGCGTAAGATCTAATGCCCCTTGTACTTTTAATTCTGCCTTAGCTTGATATTTACCTTCCTTTATTTGGGTTAAAGTCTGTTGCGCTTTTTCTCTGGCAACTTCAGGAATAATTTCATCAACTTCACCCAATGGAACATTGTATTTTTTTCCACCAAATGTTTTGACTAAGTAGTAAGTTCGTCTACCCGAGTGTCGTACATAACAGGCTAAATAAGATAATGAGCGATCCCAGTATTTCGATGGGGCTGTTTTACTGGTTGGTAAAGGCAGTTTTAACAGGGCTTTTTTAGTGAATTGAAATGCGCACGTTTTGTCATTTGGACGTAGTTCGCTCATTAAATCCTCACAGCTTGTTTGATTAGGTCAAAATAAGTTGATAGTGGGTTGAAAGCGCTGCCACACAATCAGTATTTTGGGCTTTAAAAAACAAAAGGATTATTGCACGTCGTGAAAATTGAACGCAATAGAAAAAAAACCAAAATATGAAGATTGGTTTGGATTTTTTATACCCTTTTTGTACCCGTAAATAATTATACGTCTAGATACGACTAGGTACGAAAAGAAACTAAGTAAATTAGGGTTTAGTAGATTAAAGTGTTGTAAAATATAGAAAAATACGTTTCTTTAAGTGTGATGTCGTATAATACAGTTTCCTTGTTAATTGATATGTTATTGAACTTGAAAACCGGCATGGGTTAATAGCCCATCCAGGGTTCGAATCCCTGTCCCTCCGCCAGATTAAATTAAAACCCGGTTATAACTACCGGGTTTTTTTATACCTTTTTTACGGATTATCCTGAAGGTTGTCACTTACAGCTCGATCGGCGTGTTCAAGTACGCATCTCAATGAGCAATTTCTATACAGGCCACCGCCTAAGTCTTGTAACTTTATATACGCGAAATATACTTGAACGTTGATTTTTGTGTAAACCGATAAGTTAAAGCCTCCTAAAATCACTGCTTGAATTGTTCCTGAAAATCTGCTGCTGTCTCTGAGGCAAACATTATTCGTTTAAAGCGTCGCTCTGCGCTAGCATAATGGACTGCCTACGAGCGATATTTAGTCTTCCGTTATGATACTAATTTACCCTGATTTTTTAGTCCTTGATTCATCTATTTTCGTTAAGAGCAATGCTTGCTCATTCGAATGTTGTTTTTAATATCACTAAAGTGTGTTAAATCAGAGTGCTTGTGCTGTCGTAGATATTAAAAAGAAAAACATTCGAGTATTATGTCGAATAGACATCCTAATCTTAAAAGTTTGAGCGACTTTTGTCAGTCAAGCTTTACTTTGTGCCACGCACCAACGCTGTGCATTACAGCTAATAATTCAGTTTTATTGGCGTTTCATGGGCGCCAAAAAAATCAAGCTCGAACTAACATTTGGTATAGTCGCTTTTCAGCAGGCCACTGGCAGCAGCCACAATGTATAGAGTCGATCCAAGGGCTTAGAGTGAGCTGCATGAACCCGGTGCTGTATTTCAACAAGAACTGCAGTGGATATTTTACTCATGAAACGGTTCAATTATTTGTAAAACTGGGAAATAGCCCAAATAACTGGCAAGGTGCAATTGTAAGTAGCCTGGATAATGGTAATCGATGGAGCCTACTTCAATCACTACCGGATGGCTTGCTAGGACCAACGCGTAATCCGCCATTATGTTTAAATGATGGCACGCTTTTGCTTCCTTCAAGTTGTGAGCGTTACGGATTTAGTAAGCCAATACTTGAAACAATTGATAAAGACGGAAAAGGCTCAAAGCACGAACTGCAGTTTAAAATGCAGAAGCTAACCAAGCCAACCCAATTAAATCAGCCCGCTATTGCTCGTCTTAATGAATTACAACTGACAATATATTGCCGCAGTAACCAAGGATATTTGTTTGCGAGTGATAGCTTGGATGGTGGAAAAAATTGGAGTCAGTTTTACCAGTCTCAAATTCCAAATCCTAACAGTGGAATTGCGATTTTTAACGATACCGGTGGCTTTTTTCTTGCTTACAATCCTAGTAAAACCAATCGTTTCGCACTTTGGGTTGCTTACTTTCCATCAAAAGGTGAAGCTAAGATAGTTTTCCAATTACGAAGTGACCGAAAAGCGCTTGCCTATCCAGCATTAACGCGAATTAGTACAAGTCAATTGCTACTTGTATATTCGGTTAATCAGATGTATTTGGAAAGTCGAATAATTAATGTATAACGAAATGATCTAAATTTAATAAAAAGAGAGTACTTGAGTAAACGTAAACAATTGCAGAGGCTTTAATGATTGATGATGATTTCGAATACGTAGCTGGCTCTTCAGGTCGTTTGAATAGGGTAGGTTATTGCTTCTCTTTATCACGAAACCTGGATCCTGAGCAAACAATTTTGGTCTCGGATGCTTCCTATATATTTAAGCATTGGTCACAGTCGCATCGATTTTTACACAAAGTGAGCTATCGGCGTGAGGATATATTGCAGTCTAAGGTAAACGCGCATCATGATCATGTATCAAATATTACCTTTGATCGCTATGAATCAGTGAAGTCAGTAAGTGTCATTGAAACTTGGCAGCTGAATGACTTGGAAATGGTTAAACAGCTGTACGATTGTAAGCTCTATAAAGAGTTCTGCTCGGGTTTTATGTCTAATGAAAAAGAATTTTTTAACGCATTGTTTTCTATTAATAGTGCAGAATCTAATATTGAAATTGCTCAACACTATCAGCTTGAAAAACAGAAAGCATTAGAGTATTTAACGCCAACACTCAACCTTCATAGCTTAAATGTTTATATTGATGCTGACATTATTTGCCAGGAGGAGTTAATAGAGCATGCATTGGTGTTGCCAGATTACCGTGAGCTCATTGACAAAAAGTTGCTCTTCAACAATGCCCCTTATTTAAAACCAGACGAAAGGTTTAAATACCTTTACTTTTTAATTAAACAATCGCTAAAGAAACCTAGTTTTTCGAAGGAACAAAAGTCGAGATTTGTACATTGGTGCTTGTTGCTCAATTTAAATCTTGATTTTATTGTCGGGAAACAGGACAAGGTGAAACTGCCTGCAGAACTTTTATTTGTGTTGTTTTACCTTTGTAAACACAACAACTGGTTTGCGACTTTGTGCGCGCCTCAGTTCGAGTTTGACTCTTCAAACGATATGTGGCACCGGTTATTAGATCGAGCTATCGTATTGCATTCCTACCCAACTTTGAGGCTTTTAAAGGCAAAAGTAGGTGAGTTTAAGGAGGTTGATCAAGCAAGGTTAATATCCTCCGCTCTTGCATCCGGTTGGTCACAAGAAGATATCGCGTTGCTACGTGACTTTTTAGAGTTGTCCGTTACACAGCAGCAAATTCAACAGTTTCAATCAGAGCTGGCAAAGGGCGCTAGTGTTAGTGAAATAGTGCGTTATGGGTTAACGCTCGGTTACGAGTCTTTATTGCCAAAGCTTGGGCAGGATGAGCTTAACAAAGCGATGCTGCAAGCTGCGGAAAATGGCTACGTTGAAATTGTCAAAGTGCTTCATCAACAGGGTGCTGAGTTAAGTTTCTGGGATAACTTTGCTGTCAAATACGCTAATAAGTACCAGTACCGAAGTTTACTCCTATACCTCTTTAGGCATGGCGTTGAAAATCAGTATTTTGAGAGTTTGAGTTCGGGTACTAATGATAGGTTTCTATATTTTGATGTGATGAAAGTCACTCTGGATGAATTGCGATAGTTATTAACGATAAGAGGGTAACTGATACTTAAAACTTTATCGCTGTGGTAGCGAATAAAGGCGTTTGCTGCTTTAAAATACCTGCCTAATTTAAGCTGACGTGTATGCCGTAATAATCGTAACCTCTTTGACGTATACATTACCGGACTTTATTGCGTGGCGTGAGTTAACATTTGGAGTCATTTAAATTTCTAATGTATTGATAATTAAAGGTTAATTAATTTGCCTGCTATCGCAAATGGAGAACTGAAAGCGAATTTTTTGGGGTTAACGACTTGCCAAGGGTTCAAATCATTATCTCTCTCCCAAATTGATCGGCTCTTTTCGCACTTCAATAAAAACCCAATTCTAAGTCAAACACCACGTCCTACAGGGGCTTACCTTCGTATCAGCTTTATCAATATCGGTATATATTTGTGATTGCCTTATCAATAAAAAATGGTAAGCTTGCTTAATTAGCATGAGATCTTTGCTTACAAATCAAAGTCTTGACTAACAAATATTCAAAACCAGACTAAAATAATTCAAAGGTATTTGAATTACGCAGATAAGAATTAGAATTAAGTGTTTCGTGCGTATAATTTAACGATCAGCCTGCCTGATTTTTCAGTAACTTGAAGGTTATACTCCGGCTTATCGTATTGAGCACTGAAATAATAATTGATGAGGTGAAGGTTTGATCAAGGTACTTATCGTCGACGATCACGATCTGGTTCGAACAGGTATTACCCGTTTGTTGGGCGATGTTCAAGGGATTAATGTTGTTGGAGAAGCCGCAAGCGGTGAAGAGGCGATTGCCAAATCAAGAGAATTGAATCCAAACGTCATTTTAATGGATGCCAATATGCCTGGCATAGGAGGTTTGGAAGCAACTCGTAGACTGATCCGCTATGATCCCGATGTAAAAGTGGTTGTCGTCAGTGTTCATGCCGATGAGCCTTACCCTTCACGCTTTATGCAGGCTGGAGCAGCCGGGTATCTGACCAAAGGTGCCGATATTGAAGAGATGGTAATAGCAATTCGTCAGGTTGCTCGAGGTAAACGTTATTTAACACCTGAAATTGCACAACAAATGGCATTAAAGCGATTTGATGACTCCGATGATGATCCGTTTCAAATTTTATCAGAGCGTGAAATGCAAGTGATGATGATGATCACGCAAGGACAAAAAGTACAGCAAATCTCCGATAAGCTCTGTCTGAGCCCAAAAACCGTAAATAGCTATCGCTATCGATTGTTTGAGAAACTCAGTGTCGATAATGATGTTGAGTTGACTCACTTGGCCATACGTCACGGCCTGATTTCCAGTGAAAATATGAAATAACGGGAGTAACGGCCCCGTTACTCCTAATCCCTGTTATGCCTCCTGCTGCCGACTCTCTTTTCGATATACCTGCGTTTTTAGCTCAACTTACTGAAAAGCCAGGTGTTTACCGTATGCTCGATAAAGAGCAACAGGTGATTTACGTCGGTAAAGCCAAAAACCTGAAAAAGCGGGTTTCCAGTTACTTCACCAAGAATGACCAGTCGATAAAAACGCAGGTTATGGTGAAGCAAGTTACCGGTATCGATGTCACCGTGACCAATACCGAGACCGAAGCGTTGTTGCTCGAAAATAACTTAATTAAGCAACTTAAACCACGCTATAACGTGGTGTTCAGAGACGATAAGTCTTACCCCTTTATTTTTTTATCCGGAGGCGAATATCCGCGCCTTTCGTATCATCGCGGTGCAAAAAAAGAAAAAGGCGAATATTTTGGGCCCTTTCCTGGCGCAAGTTCGGTAAGACACAGCCTTTCTTTACTTCAAAAACTGTTTAAAGTTAGGCAGTGTGAAGACTCGGTGTACCGAAATCGGTCTCGACCTTGTTTGCAATATCAAATCAAACGTTGCAAAGCACCCTGTGTTGGGTATGTTTCTGAGTCCGAATACGCTCAGGATGTTGCACTCACAAGACTGTTTTATCAGGGCAAAAGTGAGCAGGTGATTGAGTTATTGCAAGAACAAATGGATCAAGCATCCCAAAACTTAGCTTTTGAAAAAGCGGCCGAAATTCGAGATCAAATCGCAAGTTTACGAAAAGTCGTTAGCAAACAGGTCATTTCAGGTGTTCAAGTGGACCTGGATTTGTTTGCGGTGGGGGTAAAAGCCGGTGTTGCATGCGTTGTCGTACTTTTTATTCGTCAGGGGAAAGTTTTGGGGACGAAGAATTACTTCCCTAAATATTCATCGATTTACTCATCTTCCGAACTGGTTGAAACGTTTATATTGCAGTTTTATCTCTCCGGTCGAGAACTGCCGAAAGAAGTGATCGTCAATGACCCGAATATTGACTCGGCGCTGATTGGTTCCGCCTTATCGTCTATTGCCAAGCGAGGGGTGAAAGTATCGGTGAGTGTGCGAAAAGATCGTGCGGATTGGTTAAAACTGACCCAGCAAAATCTTGAGCAGGCCCTCCAGTCGCGATTGAATTTGCAGACAAATCAAAGCGAAAAATTAGTCGCGTTAAAAAAAGATCTTAAATTGGAAAGTTTACCCGAGCATATGGAGTGTTTTGATATCAGTCATACGATGGGTGAACAAACGGTTGCTTCTTGTGTTGTGTTTACCAATGGAGCTCCGGCCAGAAACAAGTATCGTCGATTTAATATTAAAGATGTTACGCCTGGTGATGATTACGCTGCAATTGCGCAAGCGGTATCGCGAAGATACGCTCGTTTGGTTAAAGAAGAGGGCGCGTTGCCGCAATTAGTCTTGATCGATGGCGGCAAAGGTCAACTGAAAGCCGCGCAAACTGCACTGGATGAGCTTGGGTTATCGGAGTTGGTTGTTGTTAGTGTGGCAAAAGGGACTGAGCGCAAAGCTGGCATGGAACAATTATTCCGACCCGGACAGTCCGTCGCCCAGGTTTTTGAATCGTCTTCACCCTCGTTGCATTTAATCCAGCATATTCGAGACGAAGCGCATCGATTTGCTATTGCTGGGCACAGACACAAACGCTCTAAAGCGAGAACGCGCTCCTGGCTGGAAGAAATTCCTGGGATAGGTCCCAAAAAGCGGCAAGCTTTGCTGAAACACTTTGGTGGCTTACAAAATATCGAAGCGGCATCTTTATCGGATTTACTTAAAGTGAATGGGATCAACAAGGAATTGGCGGAAAAAATTTATGATTATCTGCATGAAGAATGAATTCCGTTATAATGGCGGCTTAATTGAAGTGACTAACTAACAGAACATTGAATGAATATTCCGAATATCTTAACCACCTTTCGAATCTTGATGATCCCGGTGTTTGTGCTGGTGTTTTACTTACCGGTCGATTGGAGCCATAAAGGCGCGGCGTTAATTTTTGCTATAGCCGGTTGGACGGATTGGTTTGATGGCTACATCGCACGCCGATTTAATATGACCTCACCGTTGGGAGCTTTTCTGGATCCCGTGGCCGACAAATTAATGGTTACCATATCCATTGTTTTAATCGTGGAACTTTATGAAACACCTTGGATCGCCGTTCCAGCGTTAGTCATCATAGGACGCGAAATTACTATTACTGCATTACGAGAGTGGATGGCTGAATATGGTAAGAGCGCAGATGTAAAAGTATCGTTTATTGGCAAAGTGAAAACTCTTTGGCAGCTCGGTGCTATATTCTTTTTGATTCTGGGTGGGGCGCAACCTTCAATTTACGATATTTGGGGTTATCCTTTGTTTGTTATTTTGGGCTATTTTTCTCTTTATGTATCAGTTGCTTTAACGCTTTGGTCGATGCTGATCTACGTAAAAGCGGCGTGGCCCTACTTGACATCAAAAGAATTATAAGGATAATGCAGCTCCTCGAAGATGGCTGTAACAGCTTGTTTTTGAACAAAAAACAGTCTCGAATAGAATTCTTCGGAAAAACTAAAATTGGTGCTTGACAGAAAAATTTCACACTGTAAAATGCACCGCACTTAACGACGCGGGAATAGCTCAGTTGGTAGAGCACAACCTTGCCAAGGTTGGGGTCGCGAGTTCGAGTCTCGTTTCCCGCTCCAGTTTCAAAACTTAGGTAAGTTAAGTGATTTATCTGAGTTCGAGCCGGAATGCCGTATCGCACGTTTCCTGCTCCAAGTTCTTAAGTTTGGGCAAGTCTGAATACATTGCTTAAATTGACGTTAAAACCTCGAAACTCCCAAAAAGTCTCGAGGTTTTTTTGACTCAGGGCTGATGAGTTGTAGCGAACCCTGACAAATGGCTGGGTGGCAGAGTGGTTATGCAGCGGACTGCAACTCCGTGTACGCCGGTTCGATTCCGACCCCAGCCTCCATTCTTTTGAAAGGCGCAATGCCCGGGTGGCGAAATTGGTAGACGCAAGGGACTTAAAATCCCTCGGTGGCAACACCGTGCCGGTTCGACTCCGGCCCCGGGCACCATTCTTACAGTTAAGATTCACTAACTTCCGAATATTTCCGAATACTGTTTCCGAATAAAATCCACCTATTTTTCTTTTTTGGGCTTAGATGTGTTTCGTTTTTCTACTTCGGTAGTTTCTTTATTTTCGACTGACTCTACCGTATCAACCACTGGAATTTTTCGATCATAGGTATCGACCTGAGCCAATGTTTTGTGTCCGGAAGCTTGTTGCTTCTTGAATTGATCTCCTTCGAAATCACTGATGCCTTTTGCTTTTATATCGTGAAAGGTGAAATCCAGCTTTTGTTCAGTTGCTTTGCGTGCTCTTTGAATTGCTTTTCGCCAGCGGTCATCGAAAGCGGAAGTTGTAAGCCGTTTTCCTCTTTCCTGATGAATGACGTAGGGACTTAGTGTATTGGGATGAATTTTTTGCGCCTGGTTTATGGCGGCTCTCAATTTAGGCCCCCACCTCTTGATTTGTTTTTTACCTGTTTTGCCTTGCTGAATGAAAACACCTTCTTTTTGCAGTTGATCACGAGTTAATCCCAATACATCACTTTTTCGTGCCATGCACAAGTAACTGATCATCATGCAAACTTTTACGACTGGACAGGCATATTCATAAACCAGACTAAACTCATCGTCGGTAATATATCGATCGCGAGGCCTTTCTTTAAATTTACTAACGCCTTGGCAAGGATTTTTTTCACACTTTCCACGCTGAAACCCCCACTTAAAGACCGCACTCATAAACGCGTGTTCACGATTAGCCTGAACTTGTGAGGAGTGACCGCGTAAATCCATATATTGCCGAATATGTTTCGGCTCAATTTGATTAGGATGCACATTGCCAAAAACCGGTATTACTTTCTTCGAGTATTTCTCGTAATCTTTTTGAGTTGAATACGCTAAAGATGTGAACTTTTCTGATGCAAAATATTCATTAATTAAGCTTTGAAATGCCCCAACATTTGTATTTTGAACGAAAGCTTTTTCGTATTCTGCCCAGACGACTGCTTTTGATGCGGTTAAATCGCACAATCGTATGGTTCGTCCGTTTTTGGGGCGGTACTCATAAGCAGATTTTCCCCGATAAACGCGAGTTGGCATCCATTGATCGGACTTTTTACGGACTCTACCCATGACTCAAAGCCGCAAAATTGGGTTCATTATTAGGTAAAGACGATTGCTGAGATTTTGGGTGGTATACCGCGTGCCAGGTAACAGTGATTGTTCCATCATGTCGATCAATATAAGTGATTCCAGCCTTGTCAAGCACGCGACGTTGAATCAAAGGCTTCACCGCCTTTGTCAATTCAACGATTTCATCGTCGGTGAGTAGCTTAGCCATTACGACCTCTCAATTATTTCACTCAATACTCGCTGCACATTATGAAGCAAAACTATTGCTCCCCCTTGGCGCAATAAACCGAGTGTGCCACACGGTTTATCCAACAACGCACCAAGCCCCCGCGCTACGTCCGCTAACGCGCGCTACGCTTGGCCCACCCCTTTGTTCAATGGTAAGTTCGTACTGTCCATACCTTTATCCCAAGTTTGTAGTGTTGATTTACTGACTCCAAACGGTGCTTATAAGTCTCGTCATCCGGTTTTTTCAGGAGTAACACCACGCCTGGTTTTTTATTGGTATGAAAGGCGTAGTAGAGTGCCTGACCAACAGCTTCTGCCCATTTTTTGGCCCAGTCAAACTCGATGGCATATTCGACCGTTAAACAGTCAACGCGTGTTTTATCCGGCAACCGGTATTCAACGACCCCGAAATCTATGCACCAAACATTTTGATAATCGCGTTCGTATTGTCGTTCATGTAATACGATCTCCATATCCGAAGGGCGGTCGCTTAAGGAACCTCTGGCGAACATTATTATTGGTAAACTACATACAAATAATAAGAACAGCTTCATTCGGGTGCGCCTTTTTTTTAATTGCATGCGTTATTTTCCTCTTAGAATATCCCAAATGTCTTTCAATGTAGGCGTATCTACACATTGTGCGCAGTGGCCGTTGTTTCTTTCGAAAGTGGGAAGAACAATTACTTTGTAGCATTGTTTGCATTGTGTCTTGCTGCCGATTGGCAAGCCACGCTTTTGAGCCTCTTTGCACCATTTATTCCACAATCGATGCTTTGTATAAAGTGCAAGAAGCTTGTTCAGGGCTACGTAACCGGCACCAAATAGAGCAATGGTGAACACCCAGCTGATAGATTCTATAAAGTTCAAGACTTGCCTCTCTTCAATATTATTTTTGCAAATGTTAAAACCAAAGCGAATGATTTTGCCAAACCAAATTCGCCGCTTCACCAATATACCGATTGCAATTCTTATACACGAAAGCATTACGACCGCTTAACCGTCTCACCGGTGAAGCGAGAATGATTGACGAGGTATTAGGTTTAGCAATTTGCGAGATGATGCTTTCTCGCTCGATGCACCTAAATTGAAAACCTAGCAACCGATCAAACCAAAAAATAAGCATGCCCTAGACCTCCATAATGTTAAGCATTTGATCCGTTGTGGCATAGAAACAACGCTTGTTCGGGGGCAAACCCTTGATCGCACAAAGCACTGTAGGTTTTCCACTTCAGTTGTGCCTGCAATTCGATGTATTCCACCAGCAACGCTTTATTCTTCTTCAGGTTTTCCAGATCTGCCAACTGCTGGGTTAACTGGGTTTGAATGCGATGAATGCTCATAGTGGCAGCCTCCGTTAGTAGATTCTTTGTTGCACGCGAGTCAGAGCATTGCACTCACGTGGACTTAATGGAACATCGATCGGTCGCTGTACTAATTGCTGAACTAATCCTAATTCGCGTGCAGTCAGACGATGCGGATTGAGCAGAGCACGATCGATTATTTTTTGCTGTAAAAGTGTCATGGTCGACTCCAGATCTTGTGGGCAATTATTTTTCTGATGCTTGATTGCGGGATCCGAAACAAAGTTGCCAACTCACATTGGGTTGCTTGTCGCGAGTGATACATTTTGCGGATCTGTTCGGCCTTGGTGTAATTCATGTTTTTGTAATAGCGATTCACGTATTCACTCCTTACTTATCGACTTATTCACAACCGCGACCGATGTTACGACCATCCGGTGTGGTGAATTCACGCCAATGTCGCCAACCTTTACTTACCATTAAGCACCTTGGATGTACGTCGGGTTTTCATCAAGTAGCGTTTGCCGCGAAAGGACTTGATCACTAATTCCAAATCACCACTTCGATAGCACCGCTTTTTACCAAACAAGGTGGCGAGCCATAATTCCAGTGGACCCGCTTCCACGGTGTTGATTGCTTCTACCATAAACATGCAGCACCTCATAAAAACAATTGTTGTTGTGGATATTGTTTCTTGGCTTCTTCTTTCACTTTTAAAAAAGTGTTCCAGGATTGCTCGATTGTGCGGTAAAGCTCCTTGTAAGTGGCGCAGGTAAGAAGTTCCTTTTCTACCTGCTCACTGACGCGCTTGCCGACTGGTAAAAATTTACGCATGACTTACTCCTGACTATTGTTATTGTGTGTAAAGCTTTGCAACAGCCAATAACACAGTACTGCCAATAAGAACCACAAAACCCAGGCTGCTAACAAAAAGCTTCCGAGTTCCTGAGTGTTATTCTGCTGCTCTGTACTGGAGATACTTGCTGTGCTAATTGTCAGGGCGACGGTGTGAAATCCTGCACCTAAACGAAGCTTTGAGGCAGGGTGTATCAGGTTGCTCATGCTGTTACACCTCGATGATTTATTGATGCAGGTAGTACTGATTTTTGGCTTTTTGGCCCCTGTTTTTTCGGGAATTGGTCACTTGCTTCCGGATCACCCCATGCGTTATGCGCACGACCCACCCAATTATTAAACTGCTCAAAAAATTCGTGCACGCGCTGTAAGTCGGCATTCGCCTGTTGCAGATCGGACTCCAGGCCGCGCACGGTCATTGGCCGTTTGGCCTGGTTCAAAAACTGTTTTACATGCCGCACTCGATTAACGAACGGTGCGCAAAAGGCGTTTTGGTAGCGATATGCATACTCAAGGTAATAATTTGGGGCTGAGAAAATCGGTTTGCCTTTGTACTTTCCAAGTGGCCAAAGCAGCTCCGCTATCGTTTTCATGGCCATACCTCCAACCCGATCCGCTTTTCTAATGTCACAGGGACTTGTACCAACCGTCGATCGACCAGAAAGCCACTCCCTTTATGTTCGTTAAATGCACCTAGTGATTGGTGTGTGTCTTTTGTAAAGGCCTCGATTCGATGATCGTCTGATTTGATGGACACATCTCCGTACCATTGATGAAGGGTATGCAACCATTGGCCTACCGATTGAAATGCCTTTTGATTCATCACAATGCTCCTGCTTGATGTTTGAGTGCTAACAATCGCCGTGTAGTTTCGGCGCCGAAATAATTCATCCCTTTGTTGGTAATCATTACTTGAGCGTAGCTGTGTGGTTGAACTGGGGTTCGAGTGGTGCCAGTACGATAGACGAAAAGCTCCCGAACGATGTATTTCTGATAAGCGTGCAGTTGACCTTTACGTCGGAACAGAAACCCGGACCGTAACAGTTGCTCGATAAACAGGTTGGGTTTGATGTTGAGTACTTTCGCTGCATCGCGAAGACAAAAAAGTCCGTCCGTGGACACATAGTGGGAAAGAAAAGCGACTGCGCCTCGGCTTTGTTCGATTTCATTCGTTTCTTTGTGTGAACGCTGTTTGATGATGTGAACATACTCATGCAAATTTACTACTTCATATTCAATATTTATTGGAGCAAGTAGATGAAAGTCCTTTAGCACTTGTTTATTCAAGCTGTATTCGTTCGTACTCATCTAACGATTCCTTTTGAAGCGTTTACAATTTTTTATTCAGTAGTACTACTAAGTTGTGAAATTTTCGTTATCACTGGATTTTTCATTGCATCACCTATGACGGCTGTGTTTAATTGGATAGATATACCTTGATAATTTGAGATACAAATAAACATAGGATTTGTTTCCTGAGCAATTGAGGTAACTCGCAATACGAAAAATATCAAAATAGCTATTTGGTAGTAAAATACTACCAAATAGAGTTGAAATCAAGGCATTTATTCGATAATCTTGTGAGAAATTAACAATTAGGTAGCTAATAACGTGTGAATAAAGGAAAAACTGGTAAACTGTGAGCGACTATTTTCTGGCCAGAACTATAGGAGCAAACAAAAATGTCTGAAACCATTCTTTTCTTTATCTTGTCACTATTTGGAAATGGAGCAACTATGCTTCAAGTGGATCAAGCGTGTGTGGAGAAACAAATCGCTTGTGATACTGTAGAGGTTCGATCTGGGGGGGACGGGTCTACACCTCCTGATGACAGACCGAATAAAAGCGGGAGCAATTAGTAGGACATCTAATCTGTTCCCACAATCATAAGGAATAAATGATGGGAACAGTTCAAATACTTAATTTGTTTAGTACTGCCTTATTATGGGTAATTTGTGCATGCTTATTAACTAATTGGCGAAATCGTCCACTTTTTCTATTAACACTGATTGTTTTTCTGGACTGGTTGCTAGGAAAACTGATGTTTGGATTGGTTTGGAATTGGGGGCAAGCTTACTTAACATGGAATTTATGGTGGGTAGGACTTTCTTTCCCGTTTTACTTAGTAGTCTACGTAAAGCTAAATAGTAGATTTCGATCCGACAAAGATATTCAGATTTTAGCTTTAATGCTTGCAACCATGTTCGTTCATTTTATGCAATTTCTCGATTGGAACTTTAATGATGATCAGGTGATGAGGGGGGCTATGATCTATCTTTTGCCACTTATCAACCTATTAATTACTACAGTCCTTGCAAAAGATTCATTCTTCAGATTCTTGGACTTGCTTAGTAAGGCATTCGAAAGAACTGTTAAGCGGTTTAATTCGAACGGTCCGCAGTCTCTAGATACAAAGTACTAACTTACATCGAGGACGACATGACTATTTTTAGCAGCGGAGTATCAATTTCGTTATTGATTTTTTGTGCAGCTGTAGTCTTTTTTGCTGCGATTCGCAAAGAAAGAAAATACAAAAATGAAAAAGCAATTGAGGAGTAATTGCTATGTTAAATATTTGGATATCGCTTATTGTTATTGCTTCTATTTTTATTTTTTCTGCTGGAATGGGTATACAGGCTTTTCTACAAAAGCGAAGAAATAATATTTTACTAAAACAATATTTAAGCCATGTTTCGCGTAAAATCGATAAAGAGCGAGAACAAGAGAATAGACGTTATTCTCACATGCTCGTTATGGAATATTCTCAAATATGCAAAACCCTTAATTTTGCTGAGCAAATGGATACTGAAGCTTTTAATCGAAAGGGGGAATTGTTAGAAGAAATGGTTGAACATGGTTTTCAATGTACGGAATATGAAAAAAGTTCTCAAGGTGAAATAGCGGATAAAAACTTTTTGGAAATTTAGTTTCATCTCAGCAAGATTCCAACTTAGCTAACTAAAAAGGCAATACCAAGGAGCGGAAAATGCGTTTGTTTAGTGTACAATATGCAAATTTGTGTGTTATCTCAAAATAGGTGTTATGTGAACCCACACGACCGAATAAGAGAAGCTAGGATCCATGCAGGGTTATCTCAGAAAGGACTTGCGGAACTAGTTGGAACAACGCAACAACATATATCGCGAATTGAGGCTACGGCAGTGAAAAACGTTAAAGCACAATTGTTTGCAGATGTGCTTAAAGTACCTGTTGAATGGATTTCGTATGGCCAAAATCCACCACATTGGGTTGATTATGGGAGAGAAAATAACTTTAATTCTATAACACAAGAACATCTTTTAACAGCAACTCAACTGCTAATAGATGCCTTTATCACATCAAACCCTAAAATATCTGACGCGTCAAAACTTGATGTAATAAAGAATGCTTCTACAGTATCAATGGCGAAAGCATTGAAAGTTGCTTTGCTAGAAAACATAAAAACAAAAGAAGAACTTAAAAAATTACTTCCTGAGTGTTTTTAAATATTAATGCTCAGTTTTTAACATTTTTTTCAATTGTTGAATACTTATCTACCAGGCACTCATCCCTAAGAATTGTAGTTTCTTTTGGCTATCTGAATTTGGCAGTTGGAATCTGGACTCATTAAAGTTTATTTAACGCAATTCTCATTATGTTCAATAACTTTTCAATCCATCGGAAATAGTTTCAGCAAGTCTTCCTTAGTTTTGCACTTATCTATAAATGCGGTCCGTATCATGCGAGACAATTGAAGTACAGGCACATTGGTAAGCACCTCAATCTTGGCATCATTCGAAATTTTAGGGTTTGAGGTAATCATCGCATCCATGACTACTTGAATAGCTTGGGTAAGTGCTTCCAAATTTTCGGCGCTTAAGCCATGATTTTTAGATATTTCTATCCAATCAGGAGCGTTACGACCTTCTTCGATCCATTCAACCGGTACTTTCAGCGCTTGCGCAAATAAGTTTGACTCAATCTTTTTAATATTTCCATTTTCAAGTTTCGCGATGTGTTGTTGCGACTTACCTATTTTCTCGCCCAACTCTTTCTGTGAGAAACCAAGTAGTTGACGCACGTATCTTATGCGATTGATTTTGTCTCGATTGTCCACCGATTCAGCTCCGATACTACTAAAGGGGGTAATATACCATAAAAAGTGGTATTTGCTCAAACAGCGAGATAATCTGGAATTTATTTCTTAAATAGAATAAAATAACCAAAAAGTAGTGTTATACTACTAAATAGAAACTTATGTCGGATATACTTTATGTTTAGCAACACTATCGAAAAGTGTATTTATTTGTCCGGGAACAAGCAACATGTGCTTGCCAGAAAGCTGGGTGTTACGCAGAAGTTTGTTAGCAAGTATAAAAAGAAGGGGTATTTCCCACCAAAATACTACCTCAAATTAATCAAGGTATTTCCCGGTCAGTTGAGTTTGACGGAACTACATGATGAGTATCACACCCACCAAGGAATAGATTGAAGGAAGGTTTCTCATGCATAAAGTCGTAATTCGAACAATCGGAAAAATTTGGTTTAACAGAGAATCTTGCCAATTAAAAACCGTTGCATCGAAACAACAATTACTAACGGTTAGCAAGTGTGTTCTGATGCATTGCCCGAGGTTATTTGTGAGTTATTTGAAATTACTTAGTTTGATAATCAGGAGGAGTATCTCCAACATCACCAGTCGCAGCCTTAAAGGCGCTATCTGGCGATGTATTGCCATCATTGCCTCCAGAGGTATAGATACCGTCTGGTGGGGTATTTCCACTACCTCCACCAGCAACTTGGTCGCAGACAAAGTTACTAAAGCAATCCTGACTAATTGTGCCAGGCGTACCGAGACTAAATAAGGTAATTAAGATGTAAGTGTAAGACATCGTTGCGGCTTTCCTTAAATTAATATTTGAGGCGATAAAAGAATAACAGCGCCTTGTAAGTGGGGCAACTTATCAAAATTGAAATCTCATTTTTAGACAATTTGTTGCATTAAGCGGCATTGTGTTGAAGGTTTTTTAGTTACAACAATTTGAGTCTTAATTTACTCAAATAACTTGTTGGATATTCCAACTAAACGCGAAGTACCGAAGACGAGGAATTTCATTTTTCAATGAATCACCCAGGATTAGAAAAATGGCTGGCATTGGTTACATCAAATTGTTTCGCAAAATTACCGATTGGGAGTGGTACCACGATACCAACACCTTTCGTCTGTTTGTGCATCTTTTACTAAAAGCAAATCACAAACAAATTAAGTCTAAAGGGCGAATGATAAATCGTGGTCAGCTCGTGACTGGACGAAAGCAATTAGCGTCAGAAACAGGACTCACAGAACGGCAGGTTCGCACTGCAATGGACAAGCTTAAATCGACGAACGAGATTGAAATTGAAGCGACCAACAAGAATTCACTTGTAACTCTTGTTAATTACGGGCTGTATCAAAGTGATACAGAAAAAGCGACCAACCTGCGACCAGCTCTTCCGCCCGACTCCTGTCCATCGAACGCCCAGCAAAACGGCCAAACGAACGACCAGCAAAAAGACCGTGTAAGCGACCAAGAAAATGACCAACACAGTGACCAGCGAAACGACCAGCGACAAGCAGCGCTACAAAACGCGTTGAATAAAAATAGAGACCAACAAAACGACCACGAAGACGACCACGTAAAAGGCAAAGAAATCGACCAGTCCATCGACCAAACGAACGGCCAAAAGATGCGCGAACAACTCGTCACGCAGTCCGTCCATCGAGCGACCACAAACAAGAAGTTAAAGAATAAAGAATTTACTAATACTAGTATGACGACGAACGAAAATTACGAATCGCGGAACGGAAAAATCACCCCATTACGAAATTTCCCCACGCTCCCAAAAAACGAAACCGACACCACCGTGTTTGCCACAGTTCGACAATGGCTTGTTGCACAGTACGGCCAAAAATTTGAACTCGGCAGAATTCTTACCACTTCTACGGTGAAAAAAATTCGTAGTTGGGAAAACGAAACCTGGGCGAAGCGTGAAAACCTTTTTTACATTCTCGATGAAGCGTACCAACGCGCAAGCGAAAAAGATCCCGATCATGTACCTGGCCTTGCGCTTTGCATGGTGGATGACGTACTGAAGTCACAAAATCAAACAAAACAAAAATCTGAATCGTTGCAGTTTGACGACAACCAACTCAGTCAGATGGAGGCGCGAGGCGATGGCAGTTACAAACTCTGAAAAACACATTCCAGACGATCTCAAAGCCTTGTACCAAAAAAGCGCGAGAATCGCTGCTCAACGACCGAAAATTTCAAACCTTGGTGATGTATTGGAAAAATCAGACAATTTTCATAGCGGAATATTTAAGCCGGATAACAACGTGGTAGTGGGCGAAATCCAAAAGCGAATCGAACGCCAATCTGGAAAACCCTTTCAACTCACCCCGAGTGAGTCTTATTGCGATATTCACGGCACATACCCAGACACTTACATCGAAAATGGGATTGAATACGGTGTGCCGTGTTGTCCGAAATGCCGGCAAGAAGTCAGGGCGCTCAAGGCGATGAACGAATCTGTACCAGCGCGATTTAAAAACAAAATCTTTGATGATTTTAAGATCACACACGAAGGACAACAACGTGCTTTGCAAGCCTGCCGCAATTACGTGGAACACTTCGAAAATAACGCAAGAATAGGTCGCTGCATGGTGTTGGTTGGAAACGTAGGAACGGGTAAAAGTTTGCTGGCCAGCATCATGTGCAATGAAATCAGTAAGCAATACCGCATACATCCCCTATACACCACTGCAATGAATATGTTTCGTGCCATTCGCTCGACTTGGTCATCGGGTTCAACCGAAACCGAAGAACAAGTATTGCGACGCTATGCACTCGCACCATTGCTGGTGGTGGACGAAGTGGGCGTACAGTCCGGTAGCGACAACGAGGAAATCTTAATGTACGAAATTGTGAATCGTCGTTACACACTGATGAAACCCATCATCATCTTAGGTAACGGGGATGCAAAAGACATCGAAAAATATTTGGGGGGACGCAGCTTCGACCGTTTACGTGAAAACGGTGGCGGTTTGGTGGCGTTCCATTGGCAATCTCATAGAAACTTGGAGGGTTGAACAATGCAAAAACGGAGTTGTGCGAAACAATTAACACGCGAGGAACTGGTGTATGCCCGTGAGGTACAGCGACAGGGTAAGTCGATTAACTCGATTGCGATGGAACTGAATTATTGCCCCAAGCAGTTTTGGGTTTATTTCAATACTTATCGTCGAGGTGGTTTTGTTGCGGTAGTGAAACGACAAAACGCCAATCGCAATCAATCTCAAAAGCAATCGGTTGATGCTCAACAAACAAAGCGAGAATTGCAAACACTCAAACAAGGTTTGTATTTTCAGCCTCCGGCATTAATTCGAGAGTCGAACTATGCGTAAACGACGGTCGCTGGAAGATGGGGAACAAGGATCGGTTATTCGTTGGGCGCGCACCATTAGGCTACCGAGAAACGATAAATTTGAGGTTGGCAGCACGCTGTTTGATTATTTGTATCACATCCCTAATGGTGGCGGCCGCAGTAAAGTCGAAGCGGGTATTTTGAAGTCGTTAGGTGTTAAAGCCGGTGTCTCCGATTTAAAGCTTAGCATCCCCACTGAACACTATGCTGGCATGTATATCGAAATGAAACCCAACAAGAATCATCGTTCAGTAGTTTCGAGTCTCCAAAAGCAGTGGAAAGATCGAATGAACCGGGTTGGGTATTTGTGTGTGGTAGCACATGGATTTGAGCAAGCGGTGCAATACATTGCGGATTACCTGAAAGAGTATTTAATCATTCCAACAATTAAGACTAGAGCGAGGTGAGTTATGGGGCAGGCAATCGAAAGCGAGACATACGATGAAACACAAGTGGATGTACGCGCTGTCATTCACAATGCGTTGGCAATCAACATGCGAAGCTCCATTGACTATGAAAAATTAGCCGTAGTTGGGGGGATTGATAATAAAGGGTGGTCTAAAAAAGGGGTGCGAGTTCCAGAACATTTGTTGACAGAAGAAGAAAATTCATTCGCCAAAATTGATCGGATCAAAACGCAATTGCCAGCGAGCGGCAAAGAGGGATTTCATAGAGGTGAAAATGATTTAAAGGTGTGGCAACAATTAAAAGCCGGAAAAGTGTTGGCTGCCATTGACCAACTTCCTGATTTGATAGCGTGCTGGTTGCGATATGCTTATGGCCCGCCACAAAGCACCAATACAGATCGAAATCGTTTGGTCGATGCGTTGTATTTAAATTGGAGAAAGCTTTATCCAAACTCACTAGAAGACAACCAGGTGGCGGCACTGGTAGTGTGTGCCTTGGCTGATCGCAGCACCAACGGACGCTTTAAAACCGAACACATTTGTCAGTACGTGGGGCTCAACGCGAAAAACTGGTCCCGGGATTGGGCGCCCAAATATAAGGCGGCCTTCACTAATATGATTGATGACTGGGATTCTATAGGTAAAAAGCGTGTTCGGGCGATACTTAGCAAGTAAGCATTAATTTGGTTAATTCCGACATTCAATTCAATCGGTTAATTTCAGGCATTCACTTCCTGTTTTCTCACCTCAAATGAGGTTAAAAAACAGGAAGATAAAAGTTGAAAATTTCCTTGCTTGCATTGGATTCTAAGAAGTGACTCTCTCCACATCCAATAACTCTCACTTTCTTTTGCTAATTGGCGCTACCCTAACACTTGAAATCTTCATTGACTTTGTGAAGGGAAAAATGTAGCTTTATTTCTATAGTGGGAAAATTACCCACCGAGCAAAACAGATCACTATTCTAATCCTATCCAAAAAGCCCGTTTCTGCCGGGTTTTTTATTGCCTGACGAAAACATGACGACATCCAAATCTTTTCACGACTTACTGATGCTGGTGGGCTCTGGCAGTTTTGGTTTGATCGAACCCAGTAAGGGGAGTGTGGAGTTTATGGATGCGGTGGCGTTGCAGTTGAATAGCCAATTACACATTACCTGGGGTAGCGTGTTGCAACTTATAGCAATTGGTATTGCGTTGCTGGGGTTGTACTTCCGCATTCGTGACTGGAAATCGGATAGCAAAAGAAAACAATAACATGATTATTGAGCGTGCAATTCTACCCGGACAACATGGAGTGTTTGGAACTATTCTCTCTGCAAGTGGCGAGCTTTTGAGTTATTCGGTGGAACGTGAGTGGGCGAACAATATACCGAAGAAGTCGTGTATACCGAATGGGACTTACGTACTGCATTCGTACTATTTTAATCGCGGTGGCTATCAAACTTTTGCTTTAAACAATCCTGCATTAAACGTTCGGATCAAAGAAGTGACGAGTCAGCCATCAATCCGATGGGGATGCTGCTTTCACAAAGCCAATTTCCCATGGCAATTATTAGGTTGTGTGTCTCCGGTAACCACTATTGATTATCTCTATTCAAAGCAAAAAAGCCGATCATTTTTGGCTGGATTAGATTCGAAAAGTGCTCTAAAGCGTGTTCTGGAATACTTGCAAGATTCGGGTGATCGAATGTGCGTCATTCGATCAAAGTCCGCCGATTTTTCTCTGGGTGTTGCCTGAATTCTGTTGTATCAGGCATTTTTTATGGCTGTTTCCTTATGTTCAAACTCAATTTGAAAGCACAGTTGTTGGCTTTTTTTGCATTTATAACTTTAGCGCTCAGTACCTGGGTGCGAAGTTTACGACGAGACAAGGCGAAGCTTAAACAGCAGCGCGATGCAGCCCAACGACGCGCAAATGCCGAGCAAAAAATGAAAGAAGTTTATCAGGAAACCGAAGTTGAAGAGGTGCAGCATGTTGAAACGGTTAAAGCTGATCTGCAACGCGGCGGTCGCGGTTATTTTTCTGAGTAGCTGTTGTACCGCACCTATACCGCCGGTAAAAATTCTATTACCCCCACAAATAAATTCAGCACTCCCTAAGCTCACAGCAAAACAGGATGCTGCAATAGAAGATGAAACCTATAAAATTCTGGTGACACGCGAAGCGATTCTGAAAGCTCGTAACACGCGACTTAGAGCCTTGATTGAGCAACACAATGCGACTCTTGAACCTGAACAATAACTTCTTTCGTCCTGCCAAATGTAGCGAGGCAAATCATGAAAAAGAATCCTGCCAAAAGTAAAACCATTAACTTTGGTTTGTTGTTAATTATTTTAACTTATGTTCAAGAACACGCACCAGCGCTGGAAGTTTTACTGAAGGAGTACACTCAAGCTTTCACTTTTTTTGTTGGGCTGTTGGTGATCATTTTGCGTTTTAGAACCAAAGAACCCGTGGGTGTTTCTTTTCCCCAATCTAACAATAACCGCTTTCGACATTAGTTTAGAGCGTGCGAGGTTTAACCTATGTCTGCAATGAGTGATTATTTGGAAAATGCGTTACTGGACCATGTGTTTCGGGGTATTGCCTACAATGCTCCTGCCACTTTATACGTAGCGCTGTTCACGACTGCTGCCGGTGATGCCGGCGGTGGTGTTGAAGTGAATGGTGGTAGTTACGTGCGTGTTGCGGTCGCTTCCAATCAAACCAATTGGAACAACACACAAGGCAATACCACCGGTGCAAGCAACGGGAGCGATGGCACTATTGAAAACGCGGTTGAAATTGCATTTCCTGCACCGACAGCCGACTGGGGACAAGTTACGGCCTGGGGGATTTTTGATGCAGCAACAGGTGGTAACCTGCTTTTGCATGCCGCTTTAAATACCCCGAAAACGATTAACAACGGTGATGCCGCACCGCGTTTTCCCATTGGTTCGCTGTCTAACCAAATCGATAATTAGTGGCGCCTGCAATGGGTTGAACTTTCGATGCCTCGTGCACTAATAGACTGCTGTAACAATACCGGCAAATCCTTTACTGATGGTAATGCCTGGAATGAAATGCGGTTGCATTATGTGCACGGGAGTTACCCGTTAGTCATTAACGACGCGGATGGTTCTGGCGCAACCGGCTGGTCGTTTGCGGTTACTGATAATTTTGAAACGCGATTAGCGGTTACGACTAGTAGCAGTGCTTATGATGCGGTCGCTATTAGTGAAGCCTGGCGTTTAAATGATTCTGAAGCGCCAGCACAAGTTGTTTTTTCGGGGCTAGACAACACCAAGCGTTACACCATCATCCTGTTTGGTCTGGGTGATCCAACCTACGATACGGGTTTGGAAATCACCATTAACGGGGTGACTCAATCACTGATTTCTTCATCGAATGCAGCTTATAACGATGACGATCACACGGTGACTTTTACGAACGTGCAACCGTCAAACGGTTCGATCACGCTTGATTTTGTTCTTATCACAGGTATGTTGTTCGGGTACTTCAGCCTGATCGACATTGAACAATTTGACGCAACCGGTGATACAACCCCACCGGTGGTGACTCCACCCAGCAATGATTTAACGATTACGTTTCCAAACGGTAGTGGTGGTGTCGCTCACAACGACACTCGCGTCACCGATTGGTTAGCGACTGCCTCTGCAACGGAAGAAACCACACCAGCGAATCCTACTGTTAGCAACAACTTGAATGCTCTGGCCGATCCAATTCCGGCCGGTACGCACGTTATTACGTTCAGTGCGACAGATGATGCCGGTAATACAGGAACGGCTACGGCCAACTTGGTGTTTACAGAAGCGGCAGCGGATACAACTCCACCTATGGTGAATCCTCCGGGTGATACCACCATTTATTTTCCAAATGGAAATTCGGGTTTAGCGCACAATAGTGTCGAGTTGTTGGATTGGTTGGATTTGGCCAGTGCTACTGATGAAACGGCACCGGCTCAACCAACTGTTAGCCATGATATTTCGGCATTAGCTGATCCGATACCGGTCGGTACTTATACGATAACTTTCAGTGCTTCTGATGATGCGGGTAATACGGGAACAGCAAGCAGTGAGTTGACAGTTGCTGAGGCGGCAGCGGTTACGGATTATTTTTTATCGCCGAGTGGCTCGGATACTAACGATGGTTTAAGTGAAGCCACGCCCTGGCAAACCTTTGCACACGCATTTGCGAACATGGGTGGAGGGAATCGTCTTCGATTGTTGGATGGCAACTACGATCGCAATTCCACGGGTGTGATGCGTGAGGTGGATACGGGAGGTAACCCAATTCCCAATTCTGCGCAACCACCGAGTGGGATCGGACGCGGGCAACGAACGATTGTTTCAGCCCTAAATCCTGGTGGTGTGACACTAACCGAAGAAGGAGTGGGCACCAGTCCGTTGATGTTGGGACGCTCAACTCGAAAAGATTCATACATCGAAATAGATGGATTGCGTTTAATTGGTGGGTTTAGTTTCTTCAACACCAGTTACAATATAATCAAAAATTGTTTCAGTCGTGGGCCTGCCAGTATTGGCACCAATGATCATGCGAACGGTAATACCGATAACCTGGTACAAGATGTTTGGGTGACCACGAATAATCGGCGCATTCCGGCAATTAATTATCGCGCACATCGCAACGTATGGCGTCGAGTATTGGTACGCAATGAGGGCTGTGATGTAGCAGGGTGTGAAGTAGCACCAGTAGCTGATCCATCTGTTTCGATTACGGTGTATGAATCACAGGATGTGTCGAAGCAAAACTGTTTTGTGGTTGATCGTTTGATCAGAAACGATGTGCCTTATTCGGATTTTGCCACCGCACAACATACTAACAATGTGGATTTGTATTTAGCACGCAACGAATGGTTAGGTTGTTTATCCGTTAATTCTTCCGATCAAGGATTTCATTTTGAAGCTGATTACATCGATAACAGCGGGTCTCCGGTTTGGACATTAAAACATTGTGTGACGGTAACCACGGACGGTACCGCAGGCATGAACATTGGCAATACTCCGTTCAACTATGACAGTGGTAATCCGGCACCGAGTGTTATTGAAAACGCGACGAATATTTTAAATCCAGCTACCGGTAATGCGAGTGGAATACGTGTATCGCCTCAGCAAATTAATGTGACAGCTCGAAACTCATTAAGTGCGCATAGCACACGAACCGGCTACAACATGAATGGTTCTACGGTTGAAAACTCGGTGGCTTACAATCCGGGTGCTACAGAAGGAAACTTTGACGCCGCAAACCTGGTGGGAACGAATGTTTCGCTTGCAACGGATCCATTAACCGACGGTTCGATTTTATATCCAGTGCGCATTGAAGCGGGTTCGCCTGTTGCAAATGCAATTGCAGGTCAGGAGGTTGGAGCTAATCTTGAAAACCGTTATGGGTTGGATGATTCGATTTATGGTGATCCGGGTTATCACGATTTAACGTCGACTCCGCTTTGGCCATGGCCCAATGAAGATCGTATTCTCGCAGATTTCCGCGAATATAACGATTACGGTTTTGCTGCGACGGGAGCAACGTCTATTGATGGTTCCGCGCAAACCCTGACGAAGTACGTTTGGGAACAATATGGAAATCAAATTCCACCCGAAGTATACGCAAATACTTATCCTGATGTGGCAGGTGATGCTCAAAGTAGTGCTATATCGACGGCTTCACTTACAACAGAAATTCCGTTAGAGGGTTCAAGCCTGTCACTAAGTGATGCCAGTGCTACGTTACACAATAACATCAACTTTAACGGTGTAGCGGCATCGGCTAGCGTCATCGATGGCGAGCTCCTTGCACAAATTGTTTTTACTGCAAGCAGTTTAAGTGAAGCTTTGGCAACTGCCGAATTGAATAACGATATCACTTTGTCAGGAGAGGGCGTCAGTCAAACTGAATTACTTGCCGATTTAATGGTTGGAGACGTTCTGTCGGGTATTGCCGTGGCCGACAGCTTTGCTGATGCTGATTTATCGATTGATATTACGCTCAATGGTGCGGCGCTCTCTGCTGTTCTCGCTGAGGCTGAACTACAATCGGGAAGCAGTGAATTGAGTGGAAACGCAACAGCGACATGGGTTTCATCCGGTAATTTGCAATCGGATATTCCGATATCCGGCATTGCACTGAGTCTATCCGAAGCAAATGGCGGTTTGTCGATACACCTTGAATTGAGTGGCGAAGCGTTTTCACAAATGGATGCAAGTGTTGATTTAGTGACACAGATCCAGATGAATGCGACGGCCGTGATGAATGCTTTCACTTCTGCATCATTGAACTTAAGTGAAGCGGTACTTTTGGAAATGGCAGAAATGGATAAGTTGGACTTCTCGATCCACTACGGTCACGTGGATTTTTCTTGAGTGACAGGCAAAATGGATCAACCAAAATGAGCAGTCGTAAAAAAATCTATTTTATTCGCCAGGGTGACACTGGACCTGTGATTGATACGACCAATCTTCCATTGTTGGCGAATGAAACATTGAACGGTGATTGGCATTGCAGACTGGCGGTATTAACGGACTATTCGTTACCACCAATCATCCAAAAAGACATTACACAAACCAATGCCGATGGCACGGTGTTTCGCACGTTTATTACTCCCTCCGAAACACAAAATTTACTAGTTGGTGAGTACATTGTCGCAATTGAAGTTGAGAATGCAAATACAGTTCCACCGTTTCGTCAAGAGCGGCACTATCGGCTGATCATTCAATCTCAAGGTGTGCACTGATGGCCCAATTACGATTGGGAGTGGAGGGATTTGATCGCCTGGTGGCGAGTCTGAATATTTATCCGATTGCGGCGAAGAAAGCGTTAGTGCGCTCAATCAATCGAACATTACCTGGGATGCGTGATCGGTGGCAACGAGGGATCCGTAACAAAATTAACTTGCCCGCGCGCGAAGTGCGAGGACAGTTTGCGTTACAAAAAGCGAACGCTTCGAAATTATCTGGAAGCATAGAAGTCAGTCGGAAAGCCATTGGCCTTATCCATTATGATGCAAGACAAACACATAATCGTGGTGTTACTTTTCGGGTGCTTCGCGGTGGACCGAGAGAGCAAATAAAGCATGGATTCATTACCACGATGCGAAGCGGTCATCGAGGTGTATTTACTCGGGAGGGGAGTGCTCGTTTACCGATACGACAGCATTACAGTTCTGCCGTTGTGGAAGTCGCTCAGGATCATCTTTCGGAGATTGAAATGCTGGCAGAGCAACAATTTTTACGCGAGTTTAACCACAACCTGAACTTTTATTTAAGCAAGCAATGATTTCGAATGGCCAGAAAATTTGTGGTGCAGCAAAAGCAGCCTGGCTGGCTGAACAAGCGAGAAATCTGCTTATCACTCGAAATTACACCCACCGCATTTGATAAGTGGGGATTGGTACCGGTTGGACAGATCGGAAGGGAAAAATTTTTTACTGCGCGTCAAGTGTTGGATCACAAAACACGTAAGCTGGAAGAAAAATACGAAACGTTACTAGAAAGCCAGGCATTGGAAAAGGAATACCTCGATCTTGATCAAGAACGTGCACGTAAGGCGGCCGCTGATGCCGATGCCCAAGAAATGAAAAACGCGGTAACACGTCGTGAACTGGCACCTGTAAAAGTGATTGAACTGATATTGAGTCAAGTCGGCAGTCAGATAGGTTCACACTTGGACACCATACCCATTGAAGTAAAACGCAAGGTTCCTGGACTGAAAAATCAGGACATAGCCAAAATTAAAGCCATAGTGGTGAAAGCCGGTAATGCAGCAAGTCAACTGGAAATCGATTGGGAACGGATCGAGGAAGATCTTAGCTGAGTCGGTGAATAGAGGGCTTTCTACGTTATACCGTGAAGAGCCGCAAAATTTACACGAATGGGCAGAAAAGCATTACTACTTGAGTGCGGAGAGTTCAAGCATTCAAGGACCGTGGCGTAGTTTTCCAACACAGAAAGGCGTGATGATTATTTTTTCAATGGAGGATGTGGAAATCGTCACCGTAAAAAAAGCGGCGCGAACGGGTTACACCAAAATTTGTAATGCGTATATCGCGTATAACGCCGAGCATAAAAAGCGCAGTGGTGTGCTTTATCAACCTACGGACGATGATCGGGATTCTTACGTCAAAGACGAAGTGGATCCTATGTTGCGCGACGTAAAAGTGGTGCGTGCCATTTTTCCCTGGTATGGAAAGAAAAGCAGCAATAACACATTAAACAAGAAAAAGTTTTTAGGCTCTACCTGGGATTTTCTTGGCGCCAAAAGTCCTAAGAACTTTCGGCGACTGACGAAAGATGTAGTGATTTACGATGAAACAGATGGATGTGATCACAACATTGGTGGCGAAGGTTCGTTGTTTAAACTCGGCGATACTCGTTTAACTACTTCGAGCTTTCCGAAATCGATTCGGGGCAGCACACCAAAGATTGAACGCACCAGCCAAATTCATAAATCGTTCAATGACGCAGATATTCAACTTCAGTTTTTTGTGAAGTGTTTGCACAAAGGGTGCGGTCATTCACAACCGATGCTTTGGGGTGGAAAGGATGCGGAATTTGGTTTGAAGTGGGACGACGGTGGTGACAATGCGCGCTATGTATGCGAAGCCTGTCAAAAACCGTGGCACTTTGAGCAACTGACTGAGTTGCTAGACTCTGGGCGGTGGCAAAGTGCTTCTGGAATATGGTTAGACAGCGATTGCGAAACCTTTCGTGATAAACACAACAAAACGGTAGAGACACCCGCACACGTTGCTATCAGTTGGCCCAGTTGGTACAGCCCTTTTACTCCCTGGTCAAAACTGATTAAAGAGTTTCTTGACGCGAGCATAAAAGCGCAAACCGGCGACACTTCGGATCTCATAACATTCGTTAATACTAAGATGGGTGAAGTATGGAAGGATGAGCTGGGCGAGCGATTAGAGTGGGAAGATCTTCACGGTCGACGTGAACACTATGCAGCTCAAATACCCGATGGTGTGTTGTATTTAACTGCGGGTATCGATACTCAGATTGACCGCTTGGAAATGGAGATTGTCGGCTGGGGTTTAGACGAAGAAAGTTGGAGTATCGATTACTTAGTTCTCGAAGGGGACCCTGGAAAGCCCATAATTTGGAACAAGCTTCTGAAAGTGATCCAGTCACCGTATTACCGAGAAGACGGTGAAGTCATGAACATTCAAATCGGTTGCATTGATTCTGGTGGTCACTACACCGACGAAGTGTACCAATTTTCACGTAAAGCCGGGATTGATTTTGTGTATCCCATAAAAGGCGCCAACGTGCCCGGTAAACCCATTGCTATTTTACCGAGAAAACGCAATCGCAATCGCGTGAAGCTGGTGGAAGTGGGCACAGAAAACGCCAAAGAGTTGATTTATAACCGGTTGCAACTTCTTGATCCCGGTGGTGGCTACAGTCACTTTCCAGTCAGTGATCAATACGGAGAATTGTATTTCAAAGGACTCACTGTGGAATACAAAATGCTGACGTACAAAAACGGGAGAGAGCAGTACAAATGGCACTGTCCTCCTGGACATCGTAATGAGCCCATCGATTGTCGTGTCTACGCATTGGCAGGTTTGCGACTTGCGTATCAAAAAGGCGTTCGTCTGGATTTATTAGCAGAAGAACGTGAAATGACAGAATTGCAGATAAAAGAAAAAGACGACGATTTAGCGGAACTGTTTACAGGGTCGAAACAAATCAAACCATCGGATCCTTTTTTACGGTAAGACATATATGGCAACGTTAGCGCAACTTGAAACACGATTAGCTGAAGCGGAAGAAGCATTTCATTTGCTACAAATCGGCTGCAATGAAATCTGGATTGAGCAAAACGACAAACGGGTTCGTTATTCCCCTGCAAACGTGAATCGACTGGGTAGCTACATTTACGATTTAAAACAACAGATCGCGCGTTTGAATAATCGAGTCACACCTGGTCGACGAATTGGAGTGGTGTTTTGAACACTCAGGTGTTGTTTAAAGGCAGTCTCAGTCAATTGGACCAATTCCAACAATATTCACTGAGTAACGCGCACTATGGTGCTAGCACAACTGCACCGGAATTTTTCAGTTGGCAACCGACACGCGCGAGTGCCGATGCAGATCTGAACGATGAACTGGATACTCTGGTGGCACGCTCGCGTGATTTATCACGTAACGAAGGACTGGCCGGTGGCGCATTGCAAACCCTGTTGGATAACGTGGTAGGTACTGGTTTTCGTTTATCCGCGAAACCGGATCATGTGGCCTTAGGACAGTCTCCGGAATGGGCGAGGGAATGGGGAACAAAAGTTGAAGCTTTGTTTCGGCTCTGGGCTAATTCCACGGAATGTGATGTACAGCGGCAAATGGATTTTCACACCATGACACAACTGGTGTTTCGCACACGTCTGGACAGCGGTGATGCTTGTATTGTTCCGTACTGGATGCATGACCGGCAAGTGAAAAGTTGTTTGCTGCTGATAGATCCTGATCGATTATCTAACCCTCGTAACATGCCTGACAGCAAATTGATCCGGGCAGGGATTGAGTACAACAAACTTGGTGAACCGATCGCGTATCACGTTCGAAATGGCCATCCATTGGATGTTGGTTTTGAGTTCAACAATGCCTGGGAGCGTATTCCGGCACGAACTAGATTTGGCCGCCGTCGATTTATCCATATTTGTGAGAAAGAACGCATTAATCAAAGCCGAGGAAAGCCGATAGTTTCGGCGGTACTTGGTGAATTTAAGCTCGCAAACAAGTACAAGCAAAGCGAACTCAAAGCGGCAATTGTGAACGCAATGATAGCGGCTTTCGTTGAAAGCAATATGTCAGCAGAAGATGTGATGAGTTTGTTTGATGGTGATCCCAAAAAATATTTACAAAACCGCAGAAAGTGGGATGCTCAAATGGGAGATGCGAGCATCATTCATTTGCCACCCGGCGATAAAATTCACAGTTTTTTACCGAATCGTCCAGCAACCGCTTTCGACTCTTTCATGAGTGCGACGTTTAAGCAAATTGCTGCTGGGCTGAACATGCCTTATGAGTTGTTGATGAAAGACTTTACTCAGTCGAACTACTCAAGTGCTCGTGCTGCGCTCATTGAAGCCTGGCGATTTTTTGTCGGGCGTAAGGATTGGCTGGTTCGTTACTGGTGTAAACCAGTATACGCGTTGTGGCTGGAAGAAATGGTAATGCGTGGCTTTGTGGACGCTCCAAATTTTTACACACACAAAGAAGCTTATTTGAAAGCGCGATGGATAGGCGTGGGCAGAGGCTGGGTGGATCCGAAAAAAGAAGCTGAAGCTGCCGGACTGCGTTTGCAGAACCGCATTTCGACATTGGAAATGGAATGCGCTGAACAAGGACAAGATTGGGAAGAAGTGTTGGAACAAACGGCCTACGAAATGGAACGTAAAAAACAATTGGGATTGAGTGAAAGCTTTGTGTTCACTGAAAAAAACGATAGAAGTGATTTAGAAAATGACGATGAAGAATAGGGTAACTGCCAACTTACGGCCCGCACTGCGGGCCTTTTTTTTGGGGTGAACACATGTATTTAGAACGCCTTTCCAATTTGATTTTCGATCAACCCTTGTTGATTGAGCCGGGTAAGCTGCAAACGATATTGAAAGTCATTGAACCAAAGTTGCAAAACGGATTGGACTTTAAGATGGACCAATCTCTGGCAACAGAAGTTCGCAAATCTCATGAAGGGCGGCGCTATCGGGTAGAAGATGGTGTTGCCTGGATCCCTATCATTGGATCTTTAACACATAGAGCCGGTTGGCTAGATGCTCTTAGCGGCTTGACCAGTTATCAGGCATTACATGATTTGATCGCGAGTGCAATGAACGATGAAACGGTGAAACGCATTGCTTTTGATGTAGACAGCCCTGGTGGTTCTGCCGCTGGTGCTTTTGATCTAGCTGATTTTATTTACGCCTATCGCGGTTTCAAACCGATGACCGCGATAGTCAATGAAACCTGTTGCAGTGGGGGCTTTCTATTGGCCAGTGCTGCCGATGAAGTGGTTGTCACGCGAACCTCTCGCATCGGTAGTGTTGGTGTAGTGACAGCCCATGCGGATTACTCAAAACAACTGGATGATAAGGGTATCAAAGTTACTTTTATTCACGCCGGTAAACACAAGGTGGATGGTAACCCTTATCAATCACTTCCCGATGAGGTGCGTGATCGAATTCAAACAAGCGTCAATGAAACTTATGAGTTGTTTGTTGAAACGGTGGCGCGTAACCGCGACATGTCAGTTGTGGAAGTGAAGAAAACTGAAGCCTTGGTATACAGCGGAACCAAAGCGAAAGACATCGGTTTTGCCGATCGTATCAATACCTTCACCAATGAAAAAGATTTACAAATTCGGCGGGCTCGTTCTGCGGGCGCAATGAGTTTATCGGGTCAAACAAAGACTGAGGAAATCGCTATGCCTGAAGAAACCAAAAACGAACCGCAGAAGAACGTGGATATCGAAGCGGTTAAGCAACAAGCCTTTGCCGAGGGAGAAATCAAAGGGATCGAAACCGGAAAACAGCAGGAGCGCGAACGCATTGAGGCAATTCTCAATTGTGACGAAGCAGAAGGTCGTGCCAAGTTGGCCAGTCATTTGGCATTTAGCACCGACATGCATGCGGATAACGCGAAAAGCATGTTGGCGGCAGCGGCGAAGGAGGAAACGACTTCGAGTACAACGCCATTTGAACAGGCGATGGACAATGAGGGTAATCCGGACATTCAAGCCGATGTTAATGATGAACATTCGGACGCTGCGGATTCTGTTATTTCTGCTGGCCGAGCGGCCGGTGTGTGTAAATGATCGGGAGGTAACCCATGGCTGAAGTGTCAAACGAAGGGGTTTACACCCCAGACGAATTGGTGATTGGTGGCAACATCAATAGCTTAACCAAAGTGTTGAACTCTGGACAAAGCTTGTCTCGGGGATCTGTGTTGGGTGAGATCACCGCAAACGGCAACGTCACCTTGTCGGCATCGGGAGCTGCAGATGGTAGCCAGGTCGCTAAATACATTTTGTTAGAAGATTGTGATGCCAGTGGTGGAGATGCGAACTGCAGTGTCTACATCGCGGGAGAGTTTAACGAAAATGCGTGTTCATATGGTGCAGGTCACGATGCTAACTCAGTGCGTGAACAATTGCGCAATGTTGGCATTATCTTGAAATCTGCAATGGCTCGATAGGAGGAGAACATGGATATCTATGCAACCGGTAGTTTAAACAAAGTGGTGGCGTCTCTTATTCGTCCCGCATCGGATCTGTATAACCGCTATTTTTCTGAAGTCAGCCAGTCGGATGATGAATGGGTGTATTTCGATATTGAACAGGGTAACAAACGCATTGCGCCGTTGGTGCATCCAATGCGTGAAGGAAAGTTGGTCGAAAACCTTGGTTATGAAACCAAGAAATTTAAACCAGGTTACATCAAAGACAAGCGACAATTTCATCCCAAGAAAGCGCTGAAACGAACCATTGGTGAAACCATTGGTGGCAGTGTGTCCAATATGAACCGCTCGCAAATGAACCTGGCAATTGCTTTGAGCGATCAACTGGCCATGTTAACCCGTCGCAAAGAGGTTTGGAGCGCCGAAGTGCTTCGAACCGGTCGGATCATTTTAGAAGGGGATGGTTATGATCAGGTGACTCTCGATTTTGGCCGTGATGCTTCTTTGACTCAACAATTGGCAGGCGCTGTTCAATGGGGAGAGGCTGGTGTATCACCTCTGGATGACATTGAAGAATGGGACCTTCAAATGTTGTCTGCATCTGAAGGTGGTGCAAGTGATGTCATTATGGGGAAAGAAGCCTGGAAACTATTGCGAAAGGATCCCAACTTTAAAGATTTGTTTGAGCCTCGTCGCGCTGATACCAGTACCAGTGTAAAAACGGTTTTAGAGGCTAAGGTTGGGCTGCAATATAAGGGTACCGATGGTACGCGACATTACTTTGTCTATTCCGGCGACTATACCGATGTTGATGGTACGACTAAAAAATACATTGGTGATTACGATGTAATTTTAGTGGGTGGACATTTGGAAGGCGTCAGGCACTTCGCTGCAATTCTTGACGAACAAGCCGGTCTTCAAGCTATGGAGTTTTTTGTGAAGTCCTGGATGATTGAAGATCCTTCAATGCGTTTGCTCTTAATGCAGTCTGCGCCTTTAGTAGTGCCGTATCGTCCCAATGCATCCATGTGCGTAGCGGTTCGACAATAGGAGGTTCACAATGGCTATTAAAACCCATGTTACGGTAATTGTTGGTGCGGGAGATAAAGGCGAGAAGAAAATTCTACCGCCGGGCATTTATGATAAGGAAATTCCTGCTGACGCGAAGAAGTCGTTGCTAAAAAGCGGTAAAGCGAAAGAAGCGACAAAGCAGGATATCACGGAACACCAGGCCGAACTGGAAAAACAAAAGGCGAATGCCAACATCAGTAAATCGTCGGACAAAAACAACACCCCAAAAACGGAAACGAAAAACGATGCCGAATCGTGAATAGTTTCCGGTCAAAAATAAAGGCGGGTAACCCCCGCCTTTTTTGATACTGAAAACCATGACTCTTCAATCCGAATCCTTAAAGCTGACACGCTCTTTGTTGAGAAAGCGTGGTGAGTTTGTTACATACTTTGCTAAAAGTGGCGCTGAATTTCCAAACGTATGTGTCATCATCGATCGTAACGTTAAACGACAGACAAATGAATTTCATTCGAAAGCAACCGATAACGAGACAGTTGCCATGATTGAACTAACAGAAGTCGAGCTGGTAAATATCGGAGATGAGCTGGAAACATTGCAACAGGAGTTGTTTGAAGTGGTTCGCATTCTTGAAAACAACGGTGTGGTTGTTGATGTAAAACTGAAAAAGAAAGCTTATGCCGAACAGCATTCTTGATAGCGTTGTTGCGTTATTTCTCAATCGACTAACTGTTATTCGACGCGAAAATGGTTTCCAAACCGATGCGGGTAAAAACGTATTCGATGAACGCACCAATTTTAATTTTGATGAGGAAGAAGAATTTCCGGCAATCAGTTTTTTTGCTCTCGATGAAACCGTTGAAAGCGATAAAACACGACGTGTATTAAATGAATTGGAGCTCTGGGTGGAAGCTCACGTATTTTCTAATAGCAAACACCCAGGTGAAGCCAAGAGGGCGCTGATTGCAGATATTAAGCGAGCGATGGCAACGCCATTGCCTGAAGAGCCAGAGGGTTTGATCCGCGAGTTTAAACGCCTCAATTACCAAAGTGAGCCGCAATCCGAAGGCGGTAACGTGACCAGTTTTCGAATGAAATTTTCAGTGAAATACATTGAAGGTTTCGCCAATCCTTTTGCTGCAGCAGATTAGGAGTCACAAGATGACAGATAAGCAATCAGCCCAAAATGGTAACAAACGGGAAAAAGTAACCTGTAAACAGGGTCAGCACTTTTACGTCGGTACTGAAAAAATTGAAGGTGGCGGCAGTTGTGAAGTGACGCCGAAAGCTAAAAAGCGATTGCAAGACAAAAATTTGATTGTGTAAACGGGAGACATCACCATGAGCACCAACGCAAAAGTTAATACCCGTACTTATTCGGGACAGGGACCGGTGTTTTACGCCATCCTGGATGATAACAATCAGCACCAGGGGTACAAATCCCTGGGTGATTTCTCAAGTGTTGAAATTAATGTAGAAGTTGAAGAAGAAACCCGCAAAGAATCCTACAGTGGTCAACGCGGTACTAAAAACACAGTGACTAAGGAAACTAAAGCCACTGTATCTTTTACTGGGGATATGTGGGATGCCATGGAGCTTGCTTTGGCTATGTACGGTACTCAAGCACCTATCACCGCTGCCAGTGTTGTCGATGAATCTGTCATTGCCTACCTCGGTAAAGTGATGCCATTGGCAAACATAAACATTTCGAATGTAGTGGTGACCGATCAAGCGGGGACCATTACCTATGTGGAAGGTGAGAATTATTCCCTCAACGCATATGCCGGATCGATCAACTTTTTTACGGCGGCAGAACAAACTGCTGCGGGCGCTGCGAACAGTATTACTGACGGTGCAACGATATTAGTGGACTACGATTTTAGCGATCAAATCAACATCGAAGGCTTAACCACCGCAGCACCAAAACTCGCCATTCGTTTTGAAGGATTGAATACCTCTGAGGGTAATAAGCCAGAGATTGTTGATCTATTCAAAGTAAAACTGAAACCGTTGCAAAATTTGTCACTGGTGACGGACTCGTTCGCGGACGTCACTATTGAAGGTGATATGTTGGCGGATGAAACCAAGTCTACCGGTCAAAGCAAGTACTTCCGTTGGAAACAAGTAGCGTAAGGCAGAGTTATGAACGATGAACTTCAGGCAATTAGTGAAGTTGAACAAAACGACATGCTGATGCTGGACGAAAAATCGTTTGATTGTCGTCCATTGCGTTTCAAACAGTTCGGTACAGTTCTGCATCACTTGTCGCCTATTCTCGAAGATATGAAAGAAACGGTTGACGATATTGGGCTTTCCGAGCTTATTACGCGTCACCAGACCGCATTGGCACGTGCCGCCTGCTACTGGATCAGTATGCCTCAAAACTTTCTTGATGAATTGTCCGCAGAAGAAGTGGAACAGTTGATTGAAAAGTTCTGGGAGTTAAATTCCGATTTTTTTATTCGAAGGGTGCTACCGAAAGTCTTTCACGAAGAAACGCTAAAGCTTCTGGTGAAGTTGAATCAGAGGTTCGCGGTTGGGCAGACACCCTTCAGTATTTGATCCGAAACGGTCATCGTTTTTCAGACATCCAAAATTACACCTTAAAACAAATCAAACTTTTTATTCATTCCTGTGAGAAAACTGAAGCGGAGCGGCAACTCAGTATGTCCGTTGCAATGCTGTATGCACAGGGGGATAAAAAGAATTTTGAGCAATACGAATCCGGATTGAGAAAAATCATTCATGGTCACCAGAAACGTTAAGTTCACTATTGATGGCGAGTTGGAGGCGAGCTTTCAACGTGCAGTTTCTGGGGCCAAAGATTCGTTGCATCAGTTACGTGATGAAGCTCAGAAAATCGATGAAGCAGGCCGACGCATTCAGGCGTTTCGCACTCTACGCCGAGAAGCTAAACAAGCCGGGATTGACTTTAAAGCGGCTAAACAACAAGTGGCGCAACTGAAAAAGGAGCTGCTTGAGTCGGAACAACCTACACGAAAAATGGAATCGGCACTAAAAAGTGCCGAGCGTGCGGCGAATAAAGCTCGTGAAACCTTCCGAAAAAAAGCGCAGGCAGTCGGAACCGCTCGCCAGGTGCTTTCTGGCATGAACCTCGATATCCGTAAGATCACAGCCGCGCAATCCAGTCTTTCTACTTCCACTCAACGCGTCACCAATGAACAAGTGCGCCTGCGCAATGAAATGTCTCGATTTGGTCGTTTGGGGATCCGTCCATTGAGTGACATTCAGTCTGAAGCTGAGCGTGTACGAGCCAGTTATTTGCGGATCGCCTCCAGTGGTCGGTATTCCGCACAAGAAGTCACGCGAGCCTGGAAGGCCTCGCAAGCACAGTTGCGCCAATTGCGCCGCGAAGCCGAAGGGTTAGATCGTGTGGGCGGTGGACTGAATAAAACATTTTTAGCCGTTAACGCCACCATAGCTGCATATGCGGGTTTTCGTGCACTGAAGAGTATTAAGGACATTGCGGTTAATTTGGACAGTGCCAAAGCGGCACTTAAAGCCAGCGTCAGTGAAGATTCATTTGCCAATGAATTGGCCTTCATCGACCAACAAGCGGATCGTCTGGGACAATCATTACCCGTATTAATTAAAGAATATGCCAAGCTGGCCGCCTCAACTCGGGGCACCCATGTTGAAGGTAAAAAAACACGGGACGTGTTCTTGGCGGTGACCGAAGCTGCCACTGTCTTACAGTTATCTTCCGATGATCTCGGTGGCGCGCTGAAAGCCATTCAACAGGTTTTCTCAAAAGGAAAAGTGCAGGCCGAAGAGTTGCGCGGACAACTGGGTGAACGTTTACCAGGTGCTGTCCAGATCATGGCGCGCGCGTTTGGCGTGAGCACCAAAGAACTTGACAAAATGTTGGAGCGTGGCGAACTGACCAGCGATGCTCTGGTTAAATTTGCTGCGCAGATGAAGGTGGAGTTTTCCGATAAAGTTCCGGAAGCGGCCAAAACCGCACGTTCTGAATTTACCCGGTTTGAAAACGCGTTGATCCGTATCGCCGATAACGTTGCAAAAAGTGGTTTTCTTGATGGATTGATCAAAGGAGCGAATGACCTCGCATTGGCATTGAATCAACCGGAAACCATCGCCGCTGCAAATGCGTTAGGGCAAGCACTCGGTTTTGTTATCAGTAATGCTCAAGGCATTGCAACCATTTTAGTATCGTTAGGTGCCGCCCGTTTTCTTGGCCCCATACTCAACGGTATTGGTGCATCAGCAATTGCCGCTTCAAAAGGTTTGTACCAAGTTGGATTTCAAGCTACCGCAGCCAAAGCAAAATTAACAGCACTGGCCGCCACCAGTCGCGCGGTGTCCGGTGCGTTAGCAGCTCTGGGTGGGCCTGCCGGTCTCATTATTTTGGCTGCTGGTGCATTTATGACGTTTTCGTCCGGTGCCAACACGGGTAAAAAATCAATCGAGGATATGAACATTGAACTGGAACGGTTACGCGGAAATTTAGCGAAGGCGAATATGCTGCAACTGGAAAAAGACGAGCGGGAATTAACAGATCAATTAAAAGCGCAGCAGGAGGTTGTTGATAGCCTGGTCACTTCACAAAACAGAGCACTCGAACGTGGCTTTTTGCTGAGTAAAAGCTTTCGCGAAAAGATGAGTGAAGAATACACGCGTTTATCCAAGTTAAAAGATCAGGTCGAAGCGGTTGGTCAAAGCATTATAAAAGCAAAAGCCGAAGTGGAGCGAGTCGAACAAGAGAAGAATCAAACTAACCAATCGAAGAATTCTAAGGCACAGTCGAAAAGCACTGACACTTCGCTACAGCAAGAAGCGTTGAAAAATCAATTCAAACTGACTCAGCAGTATCTGTCACGTGAAAAAGCTTTACTGGACCAGCAGTACGAAGACCGACTGATTGGACTGAAAAAATACTACCGTCAGCGAAGTAGTTTGATCCAAAGTGAGTTGGACAATGAAATTCGTGGTCTTGACTCTCAACTGAAAATAGCGAAACAAAAAGAAGCTGAAGAGGCCGCAAAGGATGATGATCCTAAGAAAGAAAAGGCTTTGATCGCGATTAAGAAAACCATTCTTAATCTTGAAAATGAACTGGCCTTGTTAACCAACAAAAAAGCACAAGCCGCACAAGATGCAGCTCGTGCACAACTTCAGGCGGAAAAGCAACTCGCCACTGAAATGTCGGAAATTCGCAATAAAGTGTTATCGGCGGAAGGCGAAGAGTTGGCTGTTCGGAAAGCTCAAATCGAAGCGGAATATACCGACTTACTAAAACGTTTAAAGGCTTCAGGCGATCGTCAGGGCGTCAATCTGGTGAAGCAATTGATTGATACTGAGATTGCCGCAGCCGAGTTTTCGGAATTTGAACGCCAATACAACCTGGTGCTTGAGCGGTTACAGTTGAAAGAGCAGGAAATACAAACCAAAACCAGTGCTGGGTTATTGGGTGAACGTGCTGCAAGGGAAGCGGTGATACAACTCTATTCTGATACCGCTAAAGAAATTGAAAACTTGATCCCAATGTTGGAGGTACTGTTTGAAAAAACAGGCGATCCCAAAATCAAATATCGTCTGGAAGAAATCAAACTGAAAATGCTTGAGTTGAGTAATACGACCAACCAAGAGTTACAACGGATCGGTGAAACCATTGATACACACTTTGCTGATGGATTGGTCAGTGCACTGGATGCGATGGCGAGTGGCACTAAAAATGCGAAAGAAGCGTTTCGGGACTTTGCACGAGATTTTTTGCGTCAAATCGCTCAAATGATTTTAAAGCAATCTATTTTGAATGCATTACAAAGTAGTGGCGGCAGTTCTTCCGTGGGAGGTGCGGTAGCGAGTGCATTTTTTCATACAGGTGGCGTCGTGGGGGCTGGAGGTTACAAGCGAATGGTACCGGCTGCGGCATTTGTCGGTGCGCCGCGTTTTCATACTGGCGGTTTTCCGGGGCTTAAACCCAACGAAGTTGCGAGCGTATTGGAAAAAGGGGAGTACGTAGCGACCAAAGATAGTCCTTACCATCCGGCCAATAAAAACTCAGGAAATATTAATCTGCTCGTTGGTTTTGATGCGGAAATGCTACAAGCTCAGGCATTAAATTCGCCGGAAGGTACACAAAATCAATTGGTTTGGATCAATAAAAATCGAGCACAAGTAAAATCAATGTTAGGGATATAGGAATACGGTTATGGCTTTTGAAACGGGAACTGCTAACGATAGTGCGGATTTGCTCAATAAGTTGCGTACTTTCTTAACTGGTCATGCCGATTTGGTTGCCGCTAATCAACAATGGACTGAATTGGCGTACAACGAAAACGGCGATGAAGCTGAAGTGTATTTTCGTGGACAGGGTAATGGAGGTAGCGATCAAATCTTTGTGCAAATTCGACGATATTTATACGGTGCTGATACATTTAATTGGCAATTGCGTGGCGCGACGGGTTATGACGCTGCTATGTCGTTTAATGGACAGCCACAGCTCAGTAATTCTTACTACATGAATTTGCACAACACTCCGATAACTTATTGGTTTGTGGCCAATGGCCGATGTTTTAAAGTGGTGGCGAAGGTACAAACCAGTTATCAGCATTGTTATGCGGGCTTTATTCTTCCCTATGCTTCACCCAGTTTGTTTCCCTATCCTTTGTTTATTGGTGCTATGTCGAAAAGTAGTGCTGTACGCTTCAGTAACACTTCGCCTGGCAGTCATTCTTTTTATCTCAAAGCTTACTTGCACGGTGCTTTGTTTTCGCCAGGTGGTGAATGGCTTGAGTTCTGGAATACAGGTTCTACAGGTGGACTGAATCAAAGAAATACATTAGCCAGAATGATCTGGCCTTACTTTAGTAACACCCATGTTGAGTTTCAATTATCTGATATGAAACCAACTCCAGGTGCTGGATATTTTTTGTTGCCGTGTCGACTTTTTAGTAATTACGGCGCCCCCGATTCGTATGGTGAGATGGATGGTGTGTGTTGGATTTCTGGAATTTCCAATGCATCGGAGTCGACGCACTCAGTAAACTCAGACACTTACATTGCATTTCAAAATGGTCCATTCAATACCGAAATGGACTATATGGCGCTTAAGGTTAGTTGAGGGCATTCCATGGCGTATGAAACTGGACCAGTAAATTCACCAGTAGACTTTCTGGATAAGCTAAGGCTGTTTGCTGTGGCTAATGGAATGACCCAAAACCATTGGGCTAATGATGGTACTGGCGAGTGGCTCAATCTGAGCGACAGTTTTGGAAATTTTTTTAATTTTCGTAGTGGAAATTCAATTGTGCATATGAACTTGGCGACTGGTTACAACTCTGCGAGTTCGTTTACATCACAGCCAGAGTATGTTGGAAACAACACAGCCTTGGCACTGCTAAACAATGGTGTTTACAACGCCTACCATTTTTTCTTTGATTCAAACTGTTTTGTTGTTGTGGTCGAAGTTACTGCAGGCCATTTTCATATGATGTCTTTTGGTCAAGTAGACAAGATAGGCAGTTGGACCGGTGGTGGATTCATGGAAGGATTTATTCGCTATTCTGGTCGACTAGATTACCACCCATTTGACTCATTTCACATGACAATGTTTTCCGACAATAGCATACACTCTGGTTTTCGTGGGCATGTACGGCTGGGTTTAAACGGAACCGACACGATTACTTACTCAAATGCGACACATGATGGTTTGAGGGCTTCCTGGACAACTTACTACACTAATTACGACGTGATAGTAAACCCTCCTAGCGCAAGCACAGGTGTGGCTACCATGGCACCTATTTACTTATTGGGGCAGGATAACACTGGCTATTCAATGTTTTTAGGACGTGTTCCCAATGTGCGTGTGATGAACATGCGGGATTTTCAACCGGGAGATGTCACGTTGACTGACTGGATGATTTTCCCTATTGGAAAAAAATCCGATCCTGGTGATTATACGAATTACAATGCAGGCCATTATGCATACGCGATCAAGAGAACAATTTAGAGATGGCCGCGCTGTATGATGTCAATTTAGCGGTATCACAGTTAGGTAAACGCTCTACAAACTTTAATAGTTTGTCTCGCAGTGTTGTGTTTGGCGAATTCTTTTTAGCTACTGAAGGAGCATTGTCAAATTTATCTGTTTTAAATTTACCGCAATCTCAAGCTTCGCTAAATGTAAATTCTTCTCGCGGCGATTATTTTCTAGATATCTTCTATAACCGGATATCGGTGTATCCCGTTCAGATTGAATTAGGAAGTGTGAGTGTTGAAGAAACTCGAATTATTAATGTCTGGAACGCTTACTTTGAACCTGTATCCATAAACAATATTACTCGCGAAAACCTAGATGGTGTTTCTGATGACTCTAATACTCCCTTATCATTGCCAGCACTCTCGGATTATGAGTTTACGGTTATAGTTTCACCTGATGGGCCGCCTAGAATTGACGGGACATATTTTTTTGATACGAACAAAGAAAACTTAACACTTCTCGTTCGAGGGGACAGGGCGCTGTTTTTCCCATTCGAGCCTGATTGGTCAGATCGAGTGGTTGAGAGCCTTCAATACCGAAGTTCGATTTTTCGAAGTGATAGCGGTAAAGAAAAGAGAAATGCGCAGAGGATCATTCCCAGGCGTTCGATTGAATTGAGTTATTTGCTGGAAAATAAGGAAGCAAACCTGTTTGACCGTTATTTGTTTTCTTGGTCTGAAAAGAACTTTTCTTTGCCCATATGGTTTGATGTGCCTCTTTTACCGAATGAATTACCTGTTGGAAGTTCTGTGCTCCCGATTGATCCAACACCTTATAGTTTTTCGGTCGATCAATACTTATGTATCTGGCTAGATTACGACAATTATGAGTTGACGATCATAGAATCGATGGACACGCAGATCCAACTGAAGAAGGGAACATCAAAAGCGTGGCCTGTTGGAACCCGGTTAATACCGGTGGCGAGCGCACGAATACTTAATAACCCCGGTTTATCTCGAGTGACCGACTCCGCATTAAAAGCGCGGTTAAAGTTTGATTTTCTGCCTGGCCAACCGACGAATATACCAACTTTTATTTCTGAAGATGCTTATAAAGGTGTGGAAGTGATCACTGTGCAACCTAATTGGGTGGAGGATATTGCACACTCAATTGAAATTGAGCGAAAAGTTGTTGATTTTGGTTATGGAATAATGGATGTGGTTTCTCATGCTGATTCTGCAAATACTATTCGACGTTATACCTGGTTATTGAACGGCGCAGATGATATTCATCGGTGGCGGGGATTGATTGGATATTTAGAGGGTCGCGTGAATGCTGTTTGGATCCCCAGTTGGCACAATGACTATCAATTGAGTGAAGCGATTGTTGGTACTGAACCTTTTATTCGTATCAAACACGCTCAGCATCAACGTCTTTTTGCACAAAATGGTGCGCGTAAACACTTGATGCTGTTGCACCGTGACGGGACACGATTTTACCGGGAAATAATGGGGTATGGTCAGTCGGCAGATGAGTCCATAGAGGTTATTAATGTTGATAGTCCTTTAGGGATTAATGCAGCTCCGAGCGATTTTCTGTTCGTCTGTAATCTTTGGTATTGCCGGTCGGCCTCAGATGAAGTGTATTTGAGCTATGTAACGGACACGCTCTGCAAACCATCGATTTCTTTTATGAGTATCGAACCCGAGGTGTAACAGGGATGAGCAAAGTCGTTGTTCTGTACAAAATCACTATCGGAGAACAAAAGTGGCGTTTTAATTCATCTTCCGTTGTAGTCACTCACAATTATGAAGAGTATCTACCGCTTCCTATTACACACAGTGTGCGCACCATATCGGCGAGTGACGACCACCTTAAGCTCACAATTACTTTCAGCAACAGACATCCGTTTGCCAAGCTCAACTTTGCCAAAGGGGACGTGTATTTTCAGTTATTTCGCGGTGATTTTGATACAGGGAATTATGTTCAGTTTTTTCATGGTTATTCCATTTCAAAAAACGTTGATGGTTTGGCTGAAACTTGTGAAGTAATTGTCGAACATATGGTCAATATCTTGTCTCGAAACGCTTTACCAGCAGTACCTTCACCAACTTGTCAGAAACAGGTGTATGAGCCAGGCTGTGGTTTGGACTTTTTCCAGCACGCAGAAACGCTCAACGTGATAGGCGTTGATGGGGAGACTATTAGCTTTACCTCGCCAACGACTTACGCGGGGAATTATTTCTCTGGTGGCTTGGCATATTTCAACGGCGAGTATCGAACCATCGTCTCAAATACTTCGAATGAATTGATTTTGAACCGTTCTATAGCTTCCTTACAAGCCAGTGAGCAGCTTCGCTGCGCACGTGGTTGCGATCGTCTCTACAGTACCTGTGTCAGTTCGTTCGATAATCTTCAAAACTTTTTAGGTGCGCCTTTTATCCCGGTAAAAAACATATTTACAGAAGGAATGAAATAGTAATGTCATGGGGACTGTTTTGGAAAATATTGATCGCGCTCGTCATTACTGATCTAACTACTAGAATTCCAAATACAGCCAGTAAGCCGATTGATCTCGATGACTTTAAACTACCGAGTAACGACCCCAGCAATCCCTTTCCTTTGGTGGCGGGTGATGTACTTCTTGAAGCTCCACTCATTGCTTCCATGCCGTATTTCGGTAAAAACCCACTATACAGCAAAATCAAAAAACTGTTTTCATCAAAGAAAGTGTTGGTTGGTTGGGAGTATCTGGTAAGCCTTGAGTTTATCCTGTGTGTCGGTCCGATTGATAGTCTTCTGGAAATTTATGTGGGTGATAAAGTTGCGTGGAGTGGAGACGTTGCTAACGGAGCGGTGACTATTGATAATCAATCGCTGTTTGGTGGCTCGAAAGCCGGCGGTGGTGTTTACGCAATTTGTGAATTGTTTAATGGCGCACCTGGACAAGCAACTAGCAGTTATCTGGAGGCGCGAAACGGTATTGACTTTGTGCGAGAGGGGATCGCTCGTTTTGTGTTTCAGGGGCCAACTGCAGGCATCGAAGGCGCTCGAAGTGGCCTATTAGGTGAGTCAGGACAAGCGGATGGCTTTAAGTTTCGAGTACGTCGTTTATTTACCGAGCTGTCATCGGGTTACTCGAATGTGAATGGCTCTGCGAATCCTGCAGAGTTTTTGTACGCCATTATGACAGGTAATCATTATCGTTTTTTGGGCGTGGATGCTCCAAAAGTTCCCAGCTCTATGTTTGATTTAACCCAATGGCGTACTGCGGCTCAAACGCTCTTTGATGAAGATGTTGGTATCGATGTGCGTTGGTATAATGGCACTACTGGTGAATTGATTCAGGAAGTGGAACGACACATCGATGGTAAGGTGATTGAAAATCAGTATACCGGACTATTAGAATTGCAATTAGCTCGAAAGGATTACGATAAAACCTCATTACCTGTATTTGATCGGAATAACAGTAAGTTTGTTAGCTTGTCCATTTCTTCGGTTCGAGGCACTGTTAACCGGATCAATTACACCTATCGTGATAAATCCCGTCAGTTTAAAAAGGTCAGTGGGAGTGTTTACGATCCGGGAAACCGAAAAACACAGCAACAAGAAGTGACTCAGACGGTTGATTTTCCATTCTTCAATGATGGAGCAAGAGCCGCTGCGGCCGCCACTCGTGAATTACTGCAGCTTAGCACGCCATTACACAATGGAAAAATTGAGGTGGCGCGAGACGGACTCTCCTTAAAGTGGGGGGATGTGTTCGTACTGAATTTCCCGGAGCGCTCGGAAGAGTTGAATCGTGCAGTAATGCGAGTTACTTCTATCGAGTACGGTGATTTTACAGGCAATGTCATTATAGGCTTTATTTCAGATGTGTTTGATAAAGCTAAACCTATGTTGGCTATTCCATCAGAAGGGTATACCGAAGTCATCACTGAAGCTGTGAATCTCATTCCTGCTGAAACAAGAACTTTTGAATTGCCATTTCCATTGATGGAGGATGTAAAACACAAAGTAGCGATTTTGGCTGAAGAACCTAATATGCATCATGCTAACTATTACAAGCTACATACCAATGTAAATAACGCAGGGTACCAACTTATAGATCCGAACGCCTATTACTCATCAGTTATTCAACTAAAAACGGTCATTCCCGAGTTAACCACAAGTGGGAATATTGGAACTGTAATTGCGGAGTTATCTGCAGGAGTCACGGCTGTACCCAGCTCATCTGATTTAGTTACGGTTTTAAATGAATTCAACAACTTGTTTTTAATCAACAATGAAATATTTGGTTTTACGGATTACAGTTTGAATGCGCAGGACGGGCAGATTCTTTTTCACAATGTTACTCGTGCACTTGCTGATACGGTGCCTCAAGCCCATGCCATTGATGATTATCTATTTAGTTTATGGGAAGACCACATTAATGTACTAGATGGCTCATTCGCTCTGAATGATGAGATCCGGTGGCGCGCTCAAACAATTCATGGTTCAGACGAGTTAGACTTCAATGCCGCCACCGAGTTTGTATATACCGTCAATGGTCGTTATGACAAACCTTTACCTCCTTGCAATGTTAAGGTCAACGGCGATTCTACAATTACCAGTATTGGACTTCAGGATGAGTTAACCATTTCCTGGTCATATCGATCAAAAGCACAACCTGTGCTCTCAGAGTATCATGACGATAGTTTGTCTTTGGACGGGGGAGTGACGTATACATTGCGTTTATATGATGAAAATAATATCTTGCGGCGGACGGTTACCGGTTTAACTGGAAAGTCATTTACCTGGTCTACAGCAGAAGAGCAATCTGATAGTGGATTAGTCGATCGGCTGAACAACAGTGTGCGGTTTGAACTTTATGCTGAAGGTGGGGGCTTGCAGAGTGAGTACCAATTTTACCGCCTTGTCACACGGAATTAATAGGCTCTGTTTTGTATATAGTAGCTCATATTTGATCAGACAAAATAGAGTCGAGAGTACGAACTGGTCGTACAGTGCACTGTTCGGCTATCTATCGGCCAATTACAGTCTCCCAAAAGCAGACATTCAATCAAAAGAAGAGTAAACCAGTCGGCTTACTTTTTATTTAATCTGACTTTTTAACTAACTATATCTATTATTAAAAATATCCAGCATTACATCATACTCCTTTGAGTTTTCAAATTTCCCCCTATCAATTAATCTCAGAGTACCATCAGCGGAAACAAACACTTCTAAAGCCTTGGGTGTCTTTTTTAAGCTGCTCTTTATATAAACAACATAACGACCAAGGTAAATCTGGAAGTACTTTACATCGTACCACTCTGTCGCATGAGGATCTAACATGGTAGCCCCGGGATTAGCAGCATCAAACTTTGCTAATACAAAGGAAAAATGATGCTTCTTATCAATTGGTTCGCTAGACCAAACTAATTCTCTAGCCCAATTTTCGAGGCAACGCAAACTAACTCCCTTATAAAATTCATGAGAAGAAACAGATGCTCGCCACAGCACAGAGAGAAAAAAACGTTTTAATCTATCGTAATCCACTTTTTCAAGCGAATATCCGACCCGCGTACCATTATGTACGATTGGAGTTAACTCCGCTTCTCTTAAGATCAGCTGTTCATATGCATATTGGTCAATATCTTTGAGTGAGTCTTCACAATCAGGACAAAGAATATAGTCGTAAATTCCTATACGCGATTTTTTGGGGTGATAACTTTTTATGTTTGAAATTAGTTTTTGTGGAGGTTTGTCTTTTTCGATTAAGAAAAAAGAACGAGGAATAATGTGTGATTTCACGAGATTTTTATCCTTACCACACTTTTTACATAACATTTCTGCTGTTTCCCCTCTCATATTATCTACGTTAGCCAAACGTACTTATTTTTGGACTTTTACCTGCTAATCATGAGTGGAATTCGTTTGATTGACAACCCAGTCAATTAAAAACTCACCCTCAGCGGTTAGCGATAGCTTTTCATACGAGTTTTTGCCGTGAGCTCCCGCAATCACAAGCTTAGGCTGTTGTGTACAGAGGCTTCTGTAAGCATGCTCTAGAACAAACCAATGATAATCAAATTCTACTTTTTTGCTTGAATCTAGAGTTTCTACAGTCCCATATTCATTGTTCTTTATCAATCTAGCTTGAATTGGCGCTCGAGCGCCTATTTTGTCGAGCGCAGCAAGTATTTCAATCGCAGGGTTATCTAGTCGTTCTAATAGTTCTTCAGCAAAACGCGCAGATTCCCATTTAGGATCGTTAGCTTTTAGTGTTGCGCAATTAAGTAGTAAATCCCGAAAAAGTACTCTTTTTTTCTCATAAGTAGTGGTAGCGATTTTTGGACCGGTATTTTCTAAAAATAAAGCAAAGTCTTCATTTTTTATATTACTAGCAGGTATTTCATTCTTTTCCATTAATTCGCCAAGTTCTTTAAGTGTTTGCTCAAGTCTCGCCCACCTAATATTGTTTAAGTTCCCGAAGAAGATTTCATCCAAAGATGAACCAATATACGGAATTAGTTTTACACCTGCTCTTTTCCAGTTACGGCTGGTACTAGCTAATAAATCAGTAGCTTTCTCTAGATCTTTGCTTTGTTGTTCCTTCATCTCTTGTAACTCTAGTTCATTTTCGAACTAAGCGAGCGGTTCGCTCGATAAACGGTCAATGTCCGCTTTAAGATATTAGCCGAAGCTAGACTGTCTGATTAAATTAAATTCTCTCAATCAAAAATGTAAGAATGTGTTCAGACTAATCCATTTGTATTATAGTCTTCAAACGGCCATAAGCGGACATTATCTATCATTGATAAGTATTTCCTTTTGTCCGCTATTCATTTCAAAAATATGATCTACTTTCTAACCGCTTGCATGAGTGGCTTTGCCCAGAGCGACGAAGGAGCAGTGGTGAAAGTCCCTCTCTATGAATTTGTTCGTGCCTTTTTTGAATAATTAGTATTTATATTTCCTAATGAATCCTACTTTGCCTTCATTGGAAACCAGTTTACACAGCTTTAACTCGGACTATTTCCACTGGGATATTTTCTTCAGCCATCCATGAAAGCCAGTTTAGCTGAGACTCCCTGACTTGCTCACGAACCTTCTTAATCTCAACCATTCTAAGCTCTTCATCATTCCAGATGATAAAGTCTGATACACCAGAACGATTTTCATTCGGATTTTGGGCAATCCTATAGACAATTTTGGCATATGTTTCAGGGTCAATTCTGTGTACAAACTCTTGCACAATATTGGACTTTGTGTATGCCAACATGTCTTGATCACCGTTATAAATAAGCCTTGTCCATGCACCATCTGATCTCTTGACTTGCTGGATTATAAAGTCTGGAAGACTGGTCGACTTAATCTTCATATAACGACTGTCAATGGCATGCTGTCTGTTAAGGTAGAAGTCTTCGCCTCTGAATAGGTCATGTGGAATATCCTGCCCCTGTGAGGGTGTTCCCATTCCTTCAAAAATCTCATCCCAGAAGCTCAGGCAAAACATAGCTTGCCAGAATGATACTTCTGCCCTCATTACACGCCAACCTTGACGCTCGGCATAGTCTTTAAAAGCTGCTTCGGTTGAACATGGTTCACCCTTTGAATTAATAAATCCTAGCTTGCCTTTTTGCCCTGATTTAGGAATTTCAATTTGACGGGTGATAGTTTTGTGATCAAAGGTAGGTTTTTCTTCCTTAAGGGGCACGAATTTACTTTCAACATAACCTATACGATGACCGATGCTTTGCAACCATTGAAGTTGCCCAGTATTTCCATCCACTTTGTAAATGCTGTTCAACACATCATATGAGATTAGCCTTGGCACCATGTAGTTTTTGAGCTTCTTAACTCGTTCGAAGCTAATTGCTTCAAGCTTCTTCTCTTTCAAGCTAGGATTGCCATAGAAAGCCATCTGCTGTTCAGTTGTGAACAGCTTGTGCTCATGAAAAGATTTTAAAAAGTTTTCATACAGCTCAATGTCTTTCAAGCACCAGTTAACAAGCTCATCCTTATATGAAGGGTTGAATTTATAGCGTCGGTCCAAATACTTGATGATACTCAAAATGATAAAGTGCTTATCGGTAGCTGATTGTGCTGTATCGTAGATTTTGAGTTGGGATTCAAAATTTTCGCGGGCAATGTTCAGTGAATTCCACAGCTCAAACATTCGTTCAATATTAGCTGATAATTTGTCAGCGTTAGGTGAGTTAGGAAATGTCTTTTTAAACGCCGTCATCAATATCAATAATCCATTGAAATATTCCTCAGCCTTCCAGTTGGATTGAAGTTTTTGCAAGCCTGCAAAATTTTTCCATTCATGCTCTGGGTTTTGCAACTGCAATTGCGCGTGCTGGTATGACAACTGAATGGCTGTCGCCTTTGATTTAAGATTAGCTCTTTGCTTGTAAAAGCGGTTGATTTCTTTTCTGAGTGTCGCTTCCTGTTTGGTTAAGTCATTCGGCAAATTGAGAGACTTCGCCGATGCTTCGATCTCACTCAACGACTGGCCATGATTTTCATGGAATAACGCTAAGGTCGAGGCTGTATCTGCTAATGCCGTTTCAATGTCCGGTGCAGATTTGAATGACGCCTTAAGAGACTTTAATGAACTCGCCTTTTGCCTTTTAGCCTCTTCCCAGTCACTGTTATCAACATGCATGGAAACTGTCAGTGTAGGCTCAGATTTTCTCTTTTTGTTATAGCGGTAAACTACCCATAGGATGATACCGCCAATGAACACATACCACATCAGCAAACCTCTTTCTCGATGAACAAATGCATAGTAGTTGTTAAATAGTCACCCATTACTTTATTGTGAGGTCGATATCCATTAAGCGCTTAAGGTTTTCGGCCATAACAATTAGCTTCTACTAAAGCATCAGACTCACAAGCCTACATCCCTTAAGCTAAAATTACTAGAACGATGTATTGGTTGCCATCTCGTATGTTTAAAGTTCGCTTATGTCATCTAAAATCTTGGTTTAATTGTTTTCATGGCATGTCCGCTTTAAGATATTAGCCGATGTGTAGTGGTGTCTGATTTTATTAAAATCTCCAAATACAAAGTGTAAGATTATGTTAAGGTTAATCCAGTCAATGACTTATATTTTGTTTGGCAGTTTTAGCGGACTAGAGAACACAGGCTCTATCAGACCATAATGAACACTGTAATCCAAAAGGATAATTCAAAGCTTAAACTATTAAAAGTTTATTTCGATTCCGTATGCCTCTCTGTAGTAGTAATTGTCCTTCTTAAAGCCATATCACATTGGGCTATGCAAGAGGTACTTAGCCACTTGAGATTTACTGCGGGTACGCGGACGCGCAGTGTTTCCCTATTTTTTAAAATTTTATAAAGGGTGGTGGTTGGTGTATTTTTATTCCGTGTCTTGATAGCCAACTATTTGTGCTAGAGTGCTCGGACTCATATAACTGGAAAACAATGTAGTTGCTTTTAATGACCTGAAGATTTTCAATTAAGAGCTTGAACTAATCGTACTACTCACGGTTCTTCTATCGGCCAAAAGCGGACATTAACTAGTAATCAAAACATTCTGACCCTAATGATTTTTGCCTATGGTGTCGCATGGGTTGATGATTGGAATAGCGGGTTTCAGGCAAGTCTAAATGAACCCGTCAATTCAATCCCGACGGGCTTCACCTGGTGGACTCATACTGCATAACGGTTATTATCGAATCGGTATGGCGGAAGTTAACATTTCTGGCTTAAACACATCGCGTTTTAAAGTAGTCCCAACAAACCATTTGCATACGATATCATTTTCGTCAGCGCCTTCCTTTTGAAATTTAGTTTTTAAGTCCACAGGAAGATCCTTTACTGTATTAAAAATGGTCATTTTTGTACCACCAGATTGCAACTGAACTAAATCACCTCTTCGCATAGTTTACCCCTTTCTTTTATTTTTGTGACTTTAGATGAACTGCGTTGTTTTTCTGTGTTATTTATACTTAATTAGAGATGAAAAAGCTGTGCAAATCTCGTGAAATGATGTGAAACAAGAGGTTTAACAATAAAAACAAAGAGTTAACTGTATTTTTGTTGGTTAAGAAACAATCACCGGTTTTCCTTTGTCACACACCACAAACACGCCAGTTCCGACGTGTGCGCCTAGCAGATAACGGTTTGGGTCAACGATTTGCCAGTCTTTGCTGAAAAAACCATCCGTCTCAGTGTAATCGTGCGGATAGATTTTGACCTTCATAACATTAGGGAGCAGTGGTGCTTTGTTGATATCGACGAAACCCAGAAAGCGTTCATGTTGATAGTTTCCGTCTTTTCGAAGAACTCCTACCTTCTTATTGTTAGAAGTTTCAACGGTAACAAGTCCAAAATTCCATCGTCGTCGTAGTTTCATATATTACAATATACTACTTGTGCAAGTAGTTATCAAGGGGCAAAGATAAACTGTGGCCAATGGATTTAAAAGACAATTTCGTGGAGATTGTACGTAAATTTTGGGTAGTAATTTGAGATATTGCTTACAGCGGGTTGCGATAATTTCAACTATGGAGAAAAAGTGACGTCCGTATAATGGCCGACGATTAAAAAAACTCGAATGGAGTAGTTTATGCGGTTTACGGATACAAAACCTGAAAACTTTATGCGTAGTTCACGATACGTACTACATAATGAACAGTGGTATTTCAAAACACGTGAAGGGGACTTACTGGGACCTTATCAAGAAATCTTCGAAGCAGAGCAGGGGCTTGAGGTCTATATTGCGTTAGTGAATTTGGATGGAGAAAGGCAACAAGCCGGGTGAGCAAGTTGTTATTAGTAAAAATCAGTTGGAATACAATTGAAGAAGACCGACATTGTCGGTCTGATGTTAAAAGTCTATTGGGCTGGTTATTTGCCGAGCGTTTTTTTTCACTACGTGTGTATAAACCATAGTGGTATTTAGATCTTTATGACCCAGTAACTCTTGAATGGTACGAATGTCTGTTCCACTTTCCAATAGATGAGTCGCAAAACTGTGTCGTAACGTGTGACTGCTAGCATGTTTAAAAATACGAGCTTTTTGCAGTGCGAGCTTTATTTTCTTTTGTAGAGTTGACGGCGATGTGTGCCAACGACATGCTGAATGTGTTACTGGATCTTTACGTGTAGTTGAAGAAGGAAAAAGGTATTGCCACGCAAAACTTACCGGAGCATTAGGATATTTTTTTGCTAACTGGTGTGGCATGGGTGCGCGCACTCCACCGTTTGCCAGATCTTGTTCAAACAGATATCGGCGTTTTTTCAAATACTCTTTGAATGGTGACTTCAGCTTGTTTGGAAACACAGTAACGCGCGAAGTATAGCCTTTGGTGTCGTGAACGGTCAGAGTTCCGTATTCCAAGTCAATGTCTTTTACACGTATATTGCAACACTCGCGGATCCGTAGTCCAGAGCCGTACATGATCGAAGCCATCAGCCAAGCAGTTCCCGAAAGGTGGGATAATAATCGTTGTACTTCTTCACGTGAGAACACAACAGGTAATCGTTCTTTTTTCGCGCGCACGAGCCATTTTTGAAAAGTCACCAATATCAACAGCGAGAACGCGTTTGTACAAAAATACTAACGCATTCAACGCGACATTTTGGGTAGCACCAGACACATTTTCGTTAACTGCGAGATGACTTAAAAATGCGCTGATATGCGTATGGTCCATTTCTAACGGATGCGTTTTCTGGTGAAAAAGAATATAGCGCTTGATCCAGTGTTTGTATGCCGCTTCAGTGCGTGGACTATAGCGGAGTTTTCGGAAGGTAAAGTGAATTTGATCAAATAACCTCGGACCTTGAATCGCGGTCCGCACTTTTTTTTATCATGGTAGGAAAATCTCCATAAGGTATTGAAATAACAAGGAAAATATTTGAGTGGAAAACACCCACATGTATTATAACGAAACTGGGTCCGCTTTTTCCCATTTCATTATGAGAATTGGTAATCTTAACTGTATGTTTTAAGTAAGAAATATGAGAAAATTTCAATAATGAGATAAATGAATATGCGGTTCTTAGGGTCCGCATATCACTAATGTTATGTGTAATAGGAATGTCAATGACTGACACTGAATATCAAGTAGAATGTTGTGAGCATGGAAAAGCACAAGCCACCTTTGTTTGCTGCCACATATTGGAGGAGCAAAACACAGAGTGGTACTCTGCTGAACCAGATGACGATGAGCCTTTTCCTGATTCATGGTGTGGTACCTGTCATAAGCACTACGAGAAAGAAGGCGAATGGAATGAGGCAGCCGAAGTCGCAGCAGGTGCACCGGACACAATTAAAATTTTATGCGCCAACTGTTACCAAAATCGAAAGTCAAAATGTAATGTGCACTTTGTTAAGTAATACACATAACAAAGTGCATCACACACATTCGCTACGCTCTTTGGACGCTTCGCCTGCGGCTTTGCGCCCGTGTGCACAACGTTAACTGCAATCAAATATGAGAACTCCGAAAGAAATTCTAGATCTGCAAGAGCAATTTATAGAGAGAGCTAAAAAGGCCCTTGCTCAAGTACAAGATGACAAGCTGATTGCTTGGAATTCGTCACGCCTGCTTCAGAATACGCTTATGGCATGGCTCATGGCAAAGCGCCATGATCTTGATTTTCAGACAGAAGAATTACATTCATCGATCACAACATTTGAAGATAACTTCACTGTAATTAGAGAGCAGCCCGAATCAAGTTGCACGTACTATCTATTGGCATGTATGATTTGCAATCTGAAGCCAGAAGCCCATATCCTTGAATTTGCCAAGCCTCAAGCGAATGATATTGGTTTTCTGTTAAATTCATCTGTTGTTCCGTATGTCCATTTTGGTCTTGTAAGCTCGGATGAGGTTATAATTGCGTTAGAAAATAAAGAAAAAAATCTATCTGTCGAGAGCGCAGTTATATATTTAGAATTGCTCTCCCTCGATGGTAATCCCTCTAATGAGGCAATAGAGTCTTTATCTGCTCTATACCATCGCCGTAAAAAAGATAGTTTTTACTCTGAGGCGCGGATATATGGTGGTGGTCCAGACAACGATATGGTGTGTGATGTCGAGTTTTCTGCAATCTCTTCTGCTAAGGGGTTTAGCACCGTGGTAGTGCCAGCAGTTAACAAGGCGTTGCACCGGACAAGCCGGTGAACGCGGCGTTTTGATCAAAAGGAAAATTAGGTGTTAAGTCGGATATTCAAGAAAGAGAAACCTAAGCTTTGGCTTGGGGTAGTGGCTGTAGCACCTAGAATTGATTTGGGTCGCCACTTTGACGAATGGAATATTTTTGGCCACAGAGAAGATTTAGATACATCTATTCGTAAAACTCTTGAAAATATTTTTGATTTATCATTAGCTAGTGGTGTCAACAATCCAGAAAGTAATGACTATTCACTTGATATTGTTGTCCCTAAATTTCAATCTGGTGATGCATGGAATGCATCACTCGGTGATATAAATATGCTTCGTCTTACTCGACTTTGATTGAAACTTGGTAATATTAACCTGTTTATTCCTAATATACTTTATTAATATCCCCGCTCCATTAACGATGAACAAAGGCTGAATTTACAGCCCAAACTTCAAATTAAAAAAAGGGGATTTTCTAGGTGAAAGTAGTATATGGTTTGATGGTAACATTCGCGTCATCTATAATGACCGTAAATGCTGAAGATGTAATTACTGTTGTGGGAAAAAGAATTGTTAGCAGCAACAATGTTATTTATTGTGATGGCGGACCTGCTTGTCAAGATTTTTTAGACTCTCTTAATAATACGCAGTCATGGAATCAAAACCATCTCGGTGGAGGTGGAGGTCCTAGTAGCAATAATGAAGAAGATGAAGAAGATGAAGAAGATGAAGAAACGCATGAAGAATGTAACACAAGGTTAGATGGAGCATTAGAAGCTTGTCAAGACGCTGTTGTTCACGGTGGTGCATGGATGGGTGGTACTTTTTGCCTAGCTTCTGGTGTTGTAGCAGCTTTTTTCACTACTCCTCTAGGAGGCGCTGCTGTTGGTACAGCTTGTGCGGGGGGGGCAGCGGTTACTGGACACGAAGCTCTTCAAAGATGCCAGCAAGAGGCTACCACTCAACGAGCGAGTTGCCCTGCTCCATCAGGTGATTAATTTTTTACGAAAAACAATAGATATGCGGTTTCGCATATCTATTGTTGTTAAGGAGGGGGACATTGAAGAGCAGTTATGTAAGAGTGTTGTCAATTTTTGCTCTTTTGATAATAGCCATTTTAATTTTGGTTAACTTTAATAAGCAAACTGGTGTTTATTTTGATGAAAGCAAATTAACTGTTGGAGACTCTGAAGTTACTCCAAAAGTTGAAGAAGTTAAGAGCACTAATAGCTACTTCAAGTGCGATGACTATTTTGAACATTTAGAGTTGATGTCATTGTTTACTGAAAAAGCAATTTTAAAAGCCAAGGAATTTAATGTCGGATTAGCTCAACTGGAGTTGATATTACATAAACTTAATTTAAGTGCAGAGCATAGCTTATACCCACTAATTCAATCTGAGCTACCTAGGTTCTCACTAGGAAAAATTAAAGGATTAAAATTTATAGGTCTTAATGAGAGAAAAATTATTGATTCTTTTATTTATATGGATACTGCTACAAACTTTGAAGTGTTCAAGGGCAAGCCATTAGTATCCGGAATTCCACTCTTTATTTATGTGTACACTAAAAACCCTGAACAAGCGGAAAGGAACTATCAGAGGTTAATAAGCGCAAACATTAAGCCTACTTTATTCGACTTTTTTGTTGGTTTAAAAAAAGAAATTAATAAAAGAGAATTGAATACTATTTTAGAAAACCTAGTAATAGAGTCCTCTAATGAGGAGCTGGTTTTTACAGTAGCGTATACTTTGATTCATAAGCGAAATTTAGAACTGTTAGATTTGTTTTTAGATCAATTTTCTATTTCGGAGATAAATAAAATTGATAATGTGACACTTTTAGATGTATTTCAGCCAAGAGCTAGAATTGAGAACTCAAAAGATATATTAATTATTAAAAAATTAACTTCTTTAGGTATGAAGTATAGATTAAGAAGTGCACTTGAAGTGCACTCCAGAATCTTTGAGAATTCAAAAGAATCGATTGATTGGCTATCAGTGACTGCTTTTACTCAAAATATTGAAATGGAAGCTGAATCTTTATTTGATGAACTTTCTGAAGATGAGGTTTATTTAGAACTTAAAGAAGACTTAAAGAAAGACTTGTTTGGTAACTGTAATGAACTAAAAAAACACAAATTGTTAGTAAGTAAATTTGATGAGAAAGTTTTAGAGTTTAATAATACTAAGCGTAGTCAAGTTCGTAATTTTTCTCTTGGAGACTTGTATTCAGCGAATTTGAGTGGAGAATACGCTAAATTTAGAGATGAGCTATATAAAAGTCTTCTAAAAAAAGATTGGGAAAGGGTTCTTAATTTGCTTCCTTTGCTAAATGGTTCTGGTGTAGAGAGCTTGGCATTACAGTCGAGTATTGACATGTCGTTAATATCCAATGCTGATATAGATGTAATCTTAAGTTTGATCAATTTAGGTGCAGATATTCCATCAGATGCCATACATACTTTGATGAACTTAGGGTATACTGATTTAGCCGAGTCATTGATTCCTTATGGTTTAGATATTCATTATGTTGACGAAATGGGATTAACGTCACTTGAAAAATTGATCGTTAGTAGCAAACAAATGTACTCGGAACAAAGTACATTAAAGTCTTTACAGTTTCTCCTGAATAATGGGGCGGAAGTTAGTAGATATAATGGCCAGTTTGACGCATTAAATTATGCATTGATGAATCCGAGTGAAGGTAATGGATATGTTACTATAGTTAATTATTTATTGGAAAACGGAGCGGTGATTCAAGACTCTCATAGGTATCAAGTGAGAAAATTGTATGAAAATGATTTTGAGCTATATTCAGCTCTTATTAGTGAAGCTGAATCGTTAAGAGTAAATAATTGAAAATGTGGTAATGCTATGCTAATTAGATATTCTAGATTGCAAGCGGCAATCTTATACTTTTTAGGGATTGTGATTTTAATTTCCCCAATAGTTTTTTTATTAAATTATTTTGTTGCTTTCGAACTTATTTTATTGATTAAGTACAATTTATTATTTGCAGTTTTCGTATCTATATTTTTGAGCGTTGTAAAGCGATGTGACATAAATATTAACAAGGATGGAATTTCCTCAGTTGGAGGAGAGCTCGATCGAAGAGCAGGGTTTTCTTCTAGACTTCAAAGGGAAATATTTCTTACTTTTGATAGTATTGATTGGAAAAAGAGTAAGTGCTTAAATTCTTCGTGGAAAAAGAAATTAGTATATAGAATATGCTCTTTTGACAATAAATTCATAGACTTACATTTACTCTTTTTTAGTAAGGGTAATAGAAAATTAATATGTGGAAAGCTAGCGGAAATTGAACATAATTCAGTTGACGGTGGATTGTCATAGCTCATTAAAATTTTGGGCCCAAATTGAGACAAAAATATTTACGCTTGTTCCAAATAATAGATAAATGAGGAAGGCTACAGCCTACTATTTGTATGAATTGAATCGAGTATTCGCACATTTTTCTCATACGCAAAAATAGGGTCCTATAAGGTTTCAATACACTCGCTCAATCAAATTTTTAAAACGGAAGTATTGTGAACGTCCAGTAAACTTCCGCCAAGGAAGCAGCCAAAGGCATTAAAACACCTGACGATTTAAACAAGTTCACCCAGATGTTGAAAAAGATAGCCGTCGAAGCGGCGTTGAATGCAGAGATGGATGAACATCTAGGCTATGAGAAGTATCAAAACTCCACGTCCAGTAATAGTTGAAACGGTAAAACCAGCAAGCGCGTCAAGACCGAAGACGGAAAATTTGAGCTGGATACGCCACGTGACTGAGACGGCTCGTTCGAACCTAAGCTAGTTAAGAAGTATCAATCTCGCTTAACCTCTATGGACGATAAAACCTTGTGGCTCTACGCTCAAGGCATGAGTACCCGCGATATAGTCGATGCCACTAATGAGTGGTATGGCGCCGATATCTCTCCAACATTGGTATCACGCGTCACTAATGCGGTGATGGAGCAAGTGATAAAGTGGCAGTCATGCCCTTTGGACAGTATCTATTCGATAGTCTATCTCGACTGTATTATGGTGAAAATTCTTTAGGATAAGCGGGTAGTCCATATTTCTAGCGCTCGGCATCAATTGAGCCCACTGGGACCACAGAGTTTGGTGCCACTGCTGTTAGCTATTAACCTTGGCTTTCTGCCGGCGATGAGTAAACAAAATGTAATTAGAATAGAAATAATCGCTAAAACTATACCTAAGTCCATTGGTTTATCCTGAATTTATTGGATTCGAAACAGTACATTCTAGAATTTTAATAGGTTAGATACATATAGCAAAGAATGCGGTAATCTTTCCGAATATTTAAACCACTCTAAATGTAACATATTGAATTATAAGTGATAAATTTACTAAGAAATATTCGGAAAATTGAGGATAAGGTATTAATTCTTAACTCATTCGATTCTGACTTAAAATCCCTCGGTGGCAACACCGTGCCGGTTCGACTCCGGCCCCGGGCACCATTCTTTCTCTCAGTTTGATTCTTCTCCTGATATTTCTAATTTGAGATATTAAATAATCTTCGCCAATACGGGCGATCTAAATTGCAATACTCATTACGCTGATTTCGCTAGGTTGTTCTTGGTCGAGTCATTGTTTACGGGATAGCTGCACTTTTCTTATTGTGTTCTAACGTTTAAGCCAAACCGACGTATTCTTATTTCTTAGCTATACTCTAATTACTTGAAAATCATGGTAATTAATTCATTTTGTTACGCAATTGGTTATCTTTCTTTGTTCTGTTATCTTCTTGGGCTGCAGTCGCAGATTTACCGCAGCGTTTGGTTGTGGATGAGTTGCTGGCAGAAAACAAACTGAATCAGAATACGATAGAAGTCGTTCATGAAGATTCTTACGGCTTTTTATGGATTGGTACGCAAAGCGGACTGCATTTTTATAATGGTCACGATCTGTTTTTATTTCAAAGTGAATTACAAAGTAATCAAGGTTTGTTCGATAGTTTTATCAAAGATATAACATCGTCACGAAACGGTGATCTTTGGGTATTGAGTCTTAATGGCATCAGTCAGCTCGATCGAACGCAAATGAAGTTTAACCGAATACTCGGTGATGATGAATTTGCATCAATTGGTGCAGTTCAAAACATACAATACGACCCGAAAAAAAATGTTTTATATTTGATCTCTGATACTCAATTGTTCCAATTTTCATTACAAAGTAGGGCATTAAATAAAGTATATAGCGCAAAGTCACTTAGGTTGTTTAAGTGTGAGCGAAGTGGCATTCTCGATACATCGGTTTTACTTGTTAATGGTACGCAATTAATTGAAGTCGATACTCTTGATACCATTAATTTACCTCCAGAAATTAAAGATAAAATACAATACGCTAAGTTTTATTATGAGAAATTAGTCGTCGTATCCAATGGTTCTTTCTATATAAAAGATAAGAGTGGAAAGTGGGCATCATCGGTTAGAATAAAAGCAATCGACAATGCGCAAATTTCTGGAATGGTGATTGATGACCAGGAACATTTATGGCTTTCTATTGAAGGTGTCGGTTTATACCTAATCTCGCTCAAAGGTCAAGAAGCAATACTTTTCGATTATAGAAACAGTAATCTTAGTGAACTGGCTTTACGTAATCTCTATATAAGCAGTGAGCAAGTGCTCTGGATTGGCACTGCGACACAGGGACTATTAGGCTACGATTTACTTGGGCAAAAATTTGAGACCTTTCAGTTAAAAGATAAAGAAGGTTCCATCGCGAATAATCACATCCGCAGTGTCAGTGGGAATAGTCAGTTTTTAATACTTGGAACCGATAGTGGCCTCACTCGCGTATCATACGATAGAAAAGTGCAGGAAGTTATAAGTGATAAAATTCGCGTGCTAGATATTTTAAATATGGATGATGATGTGGTTTGGGTGGCGACGGACAAAGGATTAAAAGCATATGACTCAATTAATAATGAACTTACAACAATTGTTGATAATCATGGCGTTTTAAAAAATTTAATGATTCGTAGTCTTTCTAAACTAAAGGATTGGATCTTAATAGGTACTAATGATCTCGGCGTTTTGTTTTATAACTCAATTGAAAATGAAGTGGTATTCCAGGATAAACGCATTGGAGGGCATCAGTCTACCGTACCGATCATTTTAAAAACCTATGTCGATAGTAAAAATCGCGTTTGGATAGCACACTTAAAAGGACTTGATTTAAATGAATATGAATTTAAAGGGAATCAAGTATTGCCTGTCTCTTCAACATCACTTTTGGATAGTGTATTAGTGAGAGATGTAATACAGTTTTCTGAAAATAAATACTATGTAGGTACTCATGCTGGATTAGTAGAATTTACGTTTGAATCAGGACAATTGCTTTCATCACAATATTTCGGACGTAATCAAGGTTTGCCAGACAATACTGTGTATGCAATGGAGCGCCATTACGATGAGGGTATTTGGTTTACTTCAAATCAGGGAGTGAGTTATTTTTCTATGACTGACAATACATTCACACATTTCCAAAATGAAAAGCATCTTGGGCAACTTGAGTTTAACGGAGCTGCGAAATATAGAGATTTTAATAACAATATATATTTTGGAGGAATCAATGGGTTAACGATCATTAATTCATTATCAAAAGTAAGAAAGGTGACTAAGCCGGTTTGGATTTATCAAGTAATGTATGATGAAAATTTCACTCGGTTGCATATTTTGCCAAACGAAAGACTAGAGTTTAATCGCTTGCAAAATGTATTTACTGTTAAGTTTGCTAATACCAATTTGAGTTTGACGCAAAAACCAATATTTCGTTACCGCTTGAATCAGCAAAACTACATCAATATTGGCGAACGAAATGAAATTGTACTCGCCGGATTGAAGCCAGGAGATTATTCGTTGCAGTTAGAGTCTAGAGTAGGTGGCAGTGATTGGGTTCAGTCGAGGAATAGTTTTCAGTTTAAAATACATCCTATATTTTGGGAGACGACAGCGGCTAAACTAATTTATTTGTCAGTTATCAGTTTGTTTGTTTTCGTTCTTGGAATGCAGGAGTACCGTCGTCGTCAACAAAATAAACGTGCGTTAGAAGTCATAAAAACTAATGAAGAGCGATTGACAATGGCGCTTACAGCCAGCGAGCAAGGGCTTTGGGACTGGGTGCGAAGTAAAAACGAAATGATTCGATTTAACGTAGAGCACTTCTTTGATCTTGATGAGTCTGCAAGCAGCTTTGAATTTATTGATAAAGTAGTACATCCAAAAGATTTACCTAATGTCATCAATGAGCGAGAACGGTTTTTGCGAGATAAAGATGAGTTCGATATTCAGTATCGAGTTTGCTCAAAGGATGGTGGTTGGAAATGGGTTCATGATAAAGGAAAAGTTATAGAGCAGAGTGCTGATGGCGAAATTTTACGTGCGACGGGCACCTATACTGACATTACACACTTAAAACGAGCCCAACTCGAAAGTGTGTTATCGAATGAAATTATTCGAAACATGGCTGAAGCGGTCGTCGTCATGGATAATCAGCGAAAAGTTGCTTTTGTTAACTCGGCATTTTCCCGAATGACTGGCTACGATTTTGATGAGGTCATAGAGCGAAGCTTGATTCATCTACGCTCAAGTAAACATTCGGATCAGTATTACGATAAAATCTGGAATGAGTTTGAATTAGAGGGCCGCTGGTTTGGTGAGTTTTGGATTCGCTGTGCTGATGGGAAGGATATTTTATGTGCGTTAGAAGCATTCCATATTACCGATGAAGAGTTGGAAGAGTATTTGAGCGTTCTAATTTTTAACAACATTACTGAAAAACGAAAAGCCGAAGAAGAGTTGAGCTTTTTAGCGCGTTATGATGCATTAACCGGGCTGCCGAACCGTAATTTGTTTTTTGATAGATTGCATCACGCAATTGCCTTGGCTCGCCGTCACCATCATAAAATTGCAGTAATGTTTATCGACTTAGATGGATTTAAGAAAGTGAATGATTCATTCGGTCACCATGCTGGAGACCGTTTACTGAAAAAAGTATCGGAAATTATCAGTAACTGTATAAGAGATGGAGATACTTTGGCACGACTCAGTGGCGATGAATTTATTCTAATTGTTGAAGACTATCAAAGTGAACAACAACTCGAGATTATTGCACAAAAAGTGCTCGAAAATTTACAAGTGCCTATTGATATTGGCGAAAACCAGGTGAACATTAGTTGCAGTATCGGTATTAGCCAATTTCCGAACGACTCCATTGAACCTGAAGCCTTAATGAAGTATGCCGATACCGCTATGTATTACGCTAAAGATAAAGGAAAAAATTGCTTCTATTTTTATCAAGGAGAAATGCACGAAAAATTAATTCAAAGAATTAGTATTGAGAACTATTTGCGCAATGCAGTAGACAACAATGAGTTGTATTTGGTTTTTCAGCCCATTGTTCGTTTATCGGATCAAAAAGTGGTAGCTGCGGAAGCTTTAATCCGTTGGAATAGTCCTGAATTAGGCCAAGTGTTTCCTTCGGACTTTATTCCGCTGGCCGAAGAATCGGGCATGATTCTTAAAATAGGACATTTTGTACTACAGACAGTTTGCGAAAAAATCAACTACTTAGCAAATCAATACAATGAACCACTGACAATAGCTGTAAATGTATCGGTTAGGCAACTTATGTCTGACACCTTTGTCGACGAAGTGAAAGAAATTTTAGATTACTCCCGTATTAATCCTGAACTATTAAAAATTGAAATTACAGAAAGCCTCTTAATGGCGAATGCCAGTCAGACCAGCGATGTCGTTAATCGTTTAAAACTGCTTGGTGTCACCGTTTCGATTGATGACTTTGGTACTGGGTATTCATCACTGAGTTATCTTAAGCGATTCGCCATTGATGAACTGAAAATTGATAAGGAGTTTATCGCAGATATTCGAGAAAATACTAAAGAAGAAACGATTGTGAATGCCATTATTGCACTTGCTGGTAGTTTAGGAATGGTGGTTGTAGCTGAAGGGGTTGAGTCAAAAGCACAATTAGAATATCTTAAGGCGCACAATTGTCAATTTGCGCAGGGGTATTACTTCAGTAAGCCTTGCAGTGGGCAGGCGTTAGAAGAGCTTATAAAATCCTCTAATAAGCCCTAAGCCCTAAGCCCTAAGCCCTAAGCCCTAAGCCCTAAGCCCTAAGCCCTAAGCCCTAAGCCCTAAGCCCTAAGCCCTAAGCCCTAAGCCCTAAGCCCTAAGCCCTAGGCGTTATAAGTGGAGTTGGAAATTTTAAATAATAAAACTAAAGATTTCCAAGACTCGTCGTAAAATTCAATATATCGAAGCACTTGAATCTTTGCATCACTCATGAGTGGTACTCTTTTCAGGTAACAGTTATCAGTAGAGTCGATTTATATTAAAATCCCGTTAAAATCGATAAATTAAGTCAACAACGTTATGAGTAAGCAATCAAAGTCAATTATAAAGCTTCATTATCAAGTATCCGTTGAAGATGCCGTAGCTCACTTATTTAAAGTCAAATTCAGTGTTTCCAGCACTAAACCCGAATTGGTATTAAAACTCCCGAACTGGATTCCTGGCAGTTACATGATTCGAGATTTTTCCAAACATATTGTCGACTTTAAAGTAACCGATTCGTTGGGTAAAAATGTTGAGCATTCGAAGCGAGATAAAAGTTGCTGGGTTGTCAAAAATAGAAAGGAAAGAGTTGACATTGAATACCTTGTGTACGCTTGGGACCTTTCAGTAAGAGGCGCGCACCTTGATCAAACGCATGGATTTTTTAATGGCACCAGTTTGTTTTTTCAGATTGAAGGTATGGAAAATGAGGAGTGTTACCTAACCATACATAAGCCCGACTTTTCTGGTTCAGAATCATGGCAGGTGGCAACAGCTATGAAACCGGCTCAACATGTTAACGGTTTAACTTCTGAACTGGACAGGGGATTTGGTAATTATTGGTGTGAAAACTACGATGAACTGATCGATCACCCAGTTGAAATGGGGCGTTTTGGCCGTTTTAGCTTTTCAGTAAAAGGCATTCCTCATGAGTTAATTATCACCGGAGAGCATAATGGTGATATGCCACGTATTGTCAGTGACTTAACAGCAATTTGTGAAAAACAAGTTGAGTTTTTTGGAAGTTTACCAAAGTGCGTTAACAAATACTTGTTTCTCGTTCATGTATTACCACAAGGTTATGGAGGGCTTGAGCACCGAAGTTCTACCGCTTTGCATTGTGGCTACGCAGATCTTATTAACGCCAAAACAATTAGAAAAACCTCCGAATATATTAACTTTTTAACACTGTGTAGCCATGAGTATTTTCATACTTGGAATGTGAAGCAGATTAAACCGAAAGCTTTTTTACCTTATCAACTGGATCGAGAGACTTATACAAAGCAACTTTGGATTTTCGAAGGGTTTACTTCGTATTATGAAGATCGGATGGCTTATAAAAGTGGTGTTTTAACCGAGGAGGAATATTTAAAATTACTGGCCGAAGCGATTACCCGGGTGCACCGAGGAAAAGGTCGTCATTTGCAGTCGGTTGCTGATTCTTCCTTCGATGCTTGGACTCGCTTTTACCAACAGGATCAAAACGCGCCCAATGCTATTGTAAGTTATTACACTAAAGGTAAATTGATCGCACTGTGTCTTGATTTATTGGTCCGTAAACAATCAAATAATCAAAAAAGTCTTGATCAAGTAATGCAATATTTGTGGCAACATTATGGAATGAAACAGGTTGGTCTTGAAGAAGGAGAGCTAGAAAGAATATTTGATCGGGAATTTAATTTGGAATTGAAGGACTTTTTCGATCAATACGTGTATTCCATGAGAGAGTTGCCAATAAAAGAGTTTCTCAGTTGGGCAGGTGTTGACCTATTCTGGCACTCGGTACCCAGTTATAAAGCATTGGTTGCAGAAGATTCCAATGTTGATGTTAACTTAGGAGCAACGGTAAAACCCAATAATGCTGGCGCCGAAATTGTTACTGTCTTCCATGATTCCAATGCTTACTTAGCGGGTTTGGCAACTGGCGATATCGTTGTCGCACTGGATCATATCAAAGTAGATGCGACTAATCTGGAATCGCGATTTTCGTTGCTGGAGCCTGATCAAATGGTTACTCTACATTATTTTCGGCATGAGCGTTTATATGAATCTAAATTTCAATTGAAAACAGCTGAAGCGAATACCTGTCGATTAGTAAAACAAGAGAGTACTGAATTACCAACCGTTAAATGGCTATCCAATTAGGGAGTTTTATGAAAGTTGTATCATTTAATATCAATAGCCTTCGTGCCAGAGTGCATCAATTACAAGCGGTCATCGATCGTATCGATCCTGATGTCATTTGTTTGCAGGAAACGAAAGTGTCCGATGACGATTTCCCATTATCAGAAGTCGGCGACTTAGGTTATTTTGTCGATTACCACGGTCAAAAAGGTCATTACGGCGTAGCGACTTTTTCAAAAACGCAACCTGTTGAAGTGATTAAAGGTTTTAAGAACGATGACGTGGACGCACAAAGACGCGCAATTACGACTTTTTATCAGATTAATGGCAAAAGAATTGGTGTTTTTAACGGTTATTTTCCGCAAGGTGAAAATCGAGCGCATGAAGTTAAGTTTCCCGCGAAGCAAAAATTTTATGCGGACTTGAATTTAATGCTGGACGAACTTGATTGTGAAAATTTTATTATTCTGGGTGATTTCAATATTTCTCATACCGACGCTGATATCGGCATTGGAGAGGCAAATCGTAAACGCTGGTTACGTACTGGTAAATGCAGCTTTTTACCTGAAGAAAGAGAGTGGATGGCGTTATTGATGTCGAAAGGTTATTTTGATACGTATCGCAAGCATTATCCGCAAGTGAATGATCGGTTCAGTTGGTTTGATTATCGAAGTAAAGGATTTGAAGACGATCCCAAACGAGGTTTACGTATCGATTTAATTCTTGCCTCTAAAAGTTTGCACGATCAATGCATCGCCTCAGCCATTGACTATGACATTCGTGGAATGGAAAAGCCTTCTGATCATTGTCCAATTTGGAGTGAATTCAAAATAGAATAACTAGCAACTTGCGATGGCGCCTTTTTGAACACCTTCAAAGGCGCGTATTTTAATAACATCGCCCGGGTATTGTTGTTTCAATTCTGCTGCCAAATGCTCCGCAATGAGCTCAACTGTTGAATCGGTATTTAAGAAGTCGCAAACTCTTTGCGGTAAGCTTAATTCAAAGGCTCCCTGATTGGCCTGATAGGCTACTTTTACATAGGGTTCATCGTTGATAGTAAACTTTTCGACCAGATCTTCATTGGTGATCAAGTATATATCTCGCCACTTTTCAGCGATGGCATGTTCCAACGCTTGATCACGTTGATTATTACGTAACACCACAATGCGAGAACGATGTCCGTGTGCGATACGTTGACAATCGCCGTAGTGTTTTTTCAGCCCATGGGAATAATGATAATAGGCGCCTTCTATGACTTCATTGCGTAAATTGATACTCAGTCCGGTCACATTAGACGGTAAAATATTCAGTAAGCTCTGATGTAAGTAGGGGAGAACACTCTCAAAGTCGACTTTTTTCGCTGGAATTAAGGCAACAGCCTGTTCCGGTGAACGATGTCGGTATTCCGCGCCATCTCGGGTTTTAAGCGTCATGATGAGTTGATCATCGATCTGCTCCAATGTCAGATCGTCGTATCTTTGCGGTACCAAAAATTTATGATCGATCAGTTGATCCACGTGCGCTTTGATTTGCTTTTTCACATGTGCGAAATCGAAAACCATACCGTTTTCATCGAGGCTCCCTTCGAGTTCAACGTCCATTATCCAGCTTTCACCAACGATTCCGCGGTTTGGATGAAAGTAAGAAAAGTCGATTACCGTCAGTTGTTCAACAAATAATTGCGTCATGTCTTGAATTTATCTTCTTCAACGAGTACCTTTCCTGCTGGATTTTTGGCTAATCATGCAGAGGGTGTGAATTCATTACCGTTTGCGAAGTTTAGCATAATGAAGCCTCACTCGGGATCTGTGAACTTAAAGTTATCTCGTTCAACAGCTCTGCGGGCGGGGACTGATGCAAATCAAGGTTGCACAAATGAAAAATTATCATATTTATGGGATTGGCAATGCGCTGGTCGATATTGAAATTGAGGTAACGGAAGAGGAGTTGGCGCGCCTTGGCATTGACAAAGGTGTCATGACCTTGGTGGATGAGGAGCGACAAAACTTTTTACTCGAAGCATTACCTGGAACGCATCACAAACGTGCTTGTGGTGGTTCGGCGGCCAATACGGTAATTGGCGCAGCGAAACTGGGGGCCGAATGCTTTTATAGCTGCAAAATCGCCAATGACGAAACGGGTGATTTTTATGCAGATGATTTAAAACAGGAAGGCGTCGACTCTAATTTAAACCATCATGAGCGTGAACCGGGCCATACAGGAAAGTGCCTGGTAATGGTTACACCAGACGCTGACCGAACAATGAACACGCATCTTGGTATCACCGGTGATCTCAGCTACTCACAAATTGATGAGTCAGCACTGCTACGATCGGAATGGCTTTACATCGAAGGTTATCTCGTGAGTACGGACGCAGCGCGTGAAGCGGCAATAAAAGCACGTGGTTTTGCACGGGAAAACAACATTAAAACGGCTATGTCATTTTCGGATCCCAGCATGGTAAAGTTTTTCGCCGATGGATTGAAAGATATGCTGGGAAAAGGTGTGGATTTGCTGTTTTGCAATCGAGATGAAGCACTGATGTTTACAGGTAGCGAAACATTGGAAGATGCCTTTGAAGCGTTAAAAGGGTGGGCTACTCAATTTGCAATTACCACGGGTTCTGATGGTGCATTACTTTGGGATGGTGAGCAGCAAATTTCTGTTTCAGCACAGAAAGTGAAGGCGGTTGATACCAATGGTGCCGGTGATCTTTTTGCAGGGGCATTTTTGTACGGCCTTAATCATAAGCTGAGTTTTAAGCAGTGTGGTCAATTGGCAAGCTTTGCTGCGGGGCACTTGGTCACCGAGTTTGGCCCCCGATTATCAGCTGATGGACTAAAGCAGGTAAAAGCTTACCTTAAAGGTAATTTTGCATGAAAAACTTATGGATTTTACGCCACGGAGCGGCAAGCTGGAAAGCCGACAGTGATGAATCAAGAGCGCTCTCTGAAGCCGGACTTAAAGAAATCGCCTCTGTAGCGAAAAAAGTGGAAAGTATTAAACCGCTGAAGGTCTGGTGCAGTCCTTATTTACGGGCGCAGCAAAGTTGTGCCCAGTTCTTGAAAAACTGTGATTGTGACATTATCGATCAAAGGGAAGAAGCATTGCTTAAACCAGAGTCAGGCGTAGAGCTGACTGAAGAGCTGATTAATGCGACCGAGTTTGAAAACTTGCTTTTGGTCAGCCATATGCCGCTGGTAGGCCGGCTAACTCATAGACTCACACACGATGAGCGGATAGGCGGTTTTCTCACTGGTCAACTTGTGCATTGTATTCAACTCAAACCGGAACTCAACTGGCAAGTTTCGGCGATTTACTCTCCCAGCCCACAGACCTCTTAAGTGCTGTAGGCAATGGCTTTTCGGGCGTAAAACTCGTAAAATTGCCCGCTTTCGCAATAACCGGGAACCCACCTTGAACCAGCCGTTAGTTTTTAGTCGTAACCGTGCCGAGTCTCGTGCAGGTTTGTGGCGTACTGTTTTTATTACTCTCAGCACCTGGGTATTGACCTTTTATTATTGTTGGAAAGCCATTGGGGTGGTGTTGTTTACCAAACAACCACGCGAGAAAATCGATACTGTCATTCGTCAGTGGTCCAGTTCGTTGTTGAAACTCGTGGGTATGAATATTCAAGTGGTTGGAGAGTTTAAGCCTTATCCCGGCAAGCCATGCATCATCATGTGCAATCACTCCAGTGCTTACGATATTCCTGTCAGTTTTCTTGCGATTAATGGCAGTGTACGAATGTTGGCAAAAAGAGAGCTTTTCAAGATACCCTTATTTGGTCGGGCTATGTTAATGAGTGAGTTTATGTCGATAGACCGACAAGACAAAGAACGAGCGAAACGGGATCTGGATTTTGCTCGTAAAAAAATGGAAGACGGCATTAATATTTGGATCGCACCGGAAGGGACACGTTCGAAAGATGGGCAATTACTGCCTTTTAAAAAGGGTGGGATGCATTTAGCCATTCAAACGGGTGCTTTGATAGTGCCAGTGGTTATCAAAGACATTCATCGCGTTTTGCCAACAAAAACTTTTCGATTAAACTTGAATCAAACCGTTGAGTTCCGAATCGGTAAGCCGATAGATGCAGCGGAGTTTAGTTTTGATTCGCGTAATAAACTAACGGAAGAAGTTCGCGTACGAATGCAAACCATGTTGGAGCCGGAAATGGGGCAGTGGAAAAATGACTGATTGTTTAAGCGAAGAGCAAATGCAGGACGCCGTAAAAGATTTATTCACCATTGCTGATTGGATACGATGGGTCACCAGCCGGTTAGACGAAGCGGGTGTTTATTTTGGTCATGGCACGGATAACCCTTGGGACGAAGCGCACGCATTGGTTCTACAGGCGCTTAACCTGCCGTTTGACTTGCCCGAAAAAATGTACCCTGCAAGATTAACAAGTAGCGAAAAATCCAAAGTTATCGAGTTTGTTGATCAAAGAATTAATCATCGAAAACCCTTAGCTTACATTACGAATTTTTCTCTTTTTTGCGGCTTACCCTTTTATGTGGATGAGCGTGTGTTAGTTCCTCGTTCGCCCATTGCTGAGTTGATTGAAAACCGGTTTGCGCGTTGGACTGATCCGGACTCCGTAGTGTCAATTCTTGATCTCTGTACCGGCAGTGGTTGTATCGCTATTGCCTGTGCACACTATTTTGAAAATGCATTTGTCACAGCAACCGATATTTCAAGCGATGCATTGGCTGTAGCAGAAGCGAATGTTGAACAACACGGACTGGAAGAACAACTTTGTCTTTTGCAAAGTGACTGCTTTGATCAAGTTCCGGAACAACAATTCGATATTATTGTATCGAATCCACCGTATGTGGACGCCGAAGATATGTTCGATTTACCTGAGGAATATCGACAGGAACCTGAGCTTGGCTTGGCATCCGGTGAAGATGGGCTGGATTTGACTCGACGTATTCTAGCGCAAGCCGCAGATTATTTAACTGAAAATGGTATTTTGGTTGTGGAAGTTGGAAACAGTTGGCCAGCTTTAGCCGCAGCGTATCCGGAAGTACCGTTTGACTGGGTGAGTTTTGAACGTGGTGGAGATGGTGTTTTTATTTTAACGCGCGAACAGCTGAAGCACTTTAAAAATTAACCGGTATTTTTGATTCGTTGCCGAAAATGATATTGAATATGGCGAAACTCCCATCCGCGATAAATGGACTTTAACAGTTTTGCCAATTTACCGGGTGCCGGAGTAAAGCAGGGATAACGATACCAGTCATTTCCTTGACCTTTGTAAACGACGGTTTTTTCCTTTCGTCCCATCCACTGTTCCCATTTACTGGGCATCAGCCTAAGCGTGACTTCCATACAATCTTGATCGAGCTTACTGGGTTCAACTTTTACGATTTGTGCTGGCATAAGGTGACTACTTGCTGGAAAACGTTGTAATTATAGTCAATTTTTGTCGGAAGTTGAATATCTCTTTTTGGGATGTTGTGGGGAGGGGAAGTCCTAAGCACTAAGTAGACATAGCGACGTATATGGCACTTACTACTTAGAGCTTAGAACTTTGAGCTTAGAATTGGTTTTACCCACACTTGGAGTCGCCGCAATTCAAGCAGGTCATGCAGCCGTCCATCAGAATGGAAGCTTTCACCATACACTTATTACAAAGTTGAGCGCCTTCCGGGTATTCCGAATCCGACTTAGATTCGCTGGCTTGCGCACCTTCAAACTGCTTGCGTTTTTCGTCGATCAGCGCTTTTTGGTGTTCGTCCAAGTTATCGTCTTTCAGCAAACCAATCATTTTTAAATGAGATTCGATTGCTTCGCCAATTTCAGCAACCAACGAAGGCATAAAACGACCACCGCGTTTAAAGTAACCACCTTTGGGATCAAAAACCGCTTTAAGCTCTTCTGCAAGGAAGGTGCAATCACCACCTTTACGAAAAACGGCCGAAACAACGCGCGTTAAAGCCACGACCCATTGAAAGTGGTCCATATTTTTTGAGTTTATAAAAATCTCAAAAGGTCGACGTAACTCATGTTCGGTACCCGGATTGAGCACGATGTCATTAATGGTGACATAAAGTGCGTGCTCCGATAACGGCGTTTTAATTTTATAAGTCGAACCGAGCAGCATTTCTGGACGTTCAACACTTTCGTGCATTTGTACGATCTCTGCGCTGGGCTTATCTTCTTTTACTACGGGTGTATTTTCAACTTCGTCTTTTTTAATTTTGTAGCCGACGATAGCTTTGTCAATTTTGTGTGCCATTTTCTAATTCCTTAAACGTTGCCTTGAGTGGATGGTTAAAGTTTTCCGTAATAACCTTCTTTCAAGGCGTCAAACAGGTTGGCTGCGGTATGAGTTTCACCGTCGTATTCTATTTCTTCATTACCTTTCACTTCAATGGTACTGCCATCTTCTAGAGTGAATTGGTATGTCGTATTTTCCAAATCTTTTTCTTTTACCAATACGCCCTGGAACACTTCCGGGTTAAAGCGGAACGTTGTACAGCCTTTTAAACCTTGTTTGTAGGCGTAGGTATAGATGTCTTTAAACTCTTCGTAATCGAAATCGGTCGGCACGTTTGCCGTTTTTGAGATTGAAGAGTCAATCCACTTTTGCGAAGCGGCTTGAATATCAACATGTTGAGTTGGCGTAATGTCATCGGAAGTGACAAAGTACTCTGGTAACTTTTCTTCTTCATTTTCGGAAAATGGCATGGCTTTAGGGTTTACCAACGCACGATAAGCCAGCAACTCGAATGAGAATACATCCACTTTCTCTTTTGACTTTTTACCTTCTCGAATCACATTTCGAGAGTAATGATGCGCGAAACTTGGCTCAATACCATTACTGGCATTGTTAGCCAACGACAAAGAAATCGTTCCCGTTGGTGCAATCGAAGAGTGGTGGGTAAAGCGAGCACCAATTTCAGCCAGCTCTTTTGCTAGCTCGGGGTCTTCCTGTGCGACTTGTTGCATGTAGCGACTGTATTTTGCATGTAACACTTTACCTTTAATTTTGTCGCCAACTTTAATGCCGTCTTTTTTCATTTCAGGGCGTAAACGCAGCATTTCGCCAGTCACTTTAAAGTCTTGTTCCATAATGGGTGCCGGGCCTTTTTCCTTTGCCAGATCCAGCGCTGTGCGCCAGCCTTCCATTGCCAAAGCTTTGGTAACTTCTTCGGTAAACTCTACCGACTCTTTTGAGCCATACTTTTTACGGAGCATCGTTAGCGTTGATCCTAAGCCTAAATAGCCCATTCCGTGTCGGCGCTTGTTTAAAATTTCTTTCCGTTGACCTTCGAGCGGTAGGCCGTTAATTTCGACGACATTATCGAGCATACGTGTGAATATGCTTACCGCTTTACGGAATTTTTCCCAGTCAAACTCGGCTTTTTCAGTAAAGGGCTTTTTGACAAATTTAGTGAGGTTGACCGAGCCTAACAAACAGGAACCATAAGGTGGCAAAGGCTGCTCACCACAAGGGTTGGTTGCACGTATGTTTTCACAGAACCAATTGTTGTTCTTTTCGTTGACTTTGTCGATTAAGATGAATCCTGGCTCGGCAAAATCGTAAGTGGATGACATAATCAAATTCCACAAGTTTTTTGCACGAATGGTTTTGTGAATCCGACAAGCGACTCGACCTTCTTTGTCGGTGATATAACCTTCCTTTTGCGGCCAATCACGCCAAATGACCTGCTCAGGGTTTTTAACATCGATATTATCGATCTCCACTTCTTTTTCAGAAAGCGGAAAAGCCAAATGCCAGTCGGTGTCTCCAATGACCGCTTGCATAAATTCATCGGTGATCAAAAGAGATAAATTGAACTGACGTAAACGACCATTTTCTCGTTTAGCTCTAATGAAATCCATAACATCGGGATGGCCCACATCAAACGTTGCCATTTGAGCGCCACGACGACCTCCCGCACTTGATACGGTAAAACACATTTTGTCGTAGATATCCATAAACGACAATGGACCCGAGGTATAGGCGCCAGCACCAGAAACGTAAGCATTTTTCGGGCGTAAAGTAGAAAACTCATACCCGATACCACAACCGGCTTTTAATGTAAGGCCTGCTTCGTGTACTTTGGCTAAAATATCGTCCATCGAATCGCCGATGGTGCCAGAAACCGTGCAGTTGATGGTGGAGGTGGCTGGTTTATGCGCCAGTGCGCCCGCATTCGACATAATTCGGCCGGCAGGTATCACACCGTTGCGTAACGCCCATAAAAATTGTTCGTAGCATTCTTCTTGTTTCTCTTTGGCTTCAACATCCGCCAAAGCTCTTGCCACCCTTTGGTAAGTTGCATCAATGGTTTCATCAACCGGGCTACCGTCTTTTGCTTTTAAGCGGTATTTGGTATCCCAGATGTCGACCGAGGTGGATTGAAGTTCGATGTCAAAGTTACTAGCTTCTATTTGTTTTTTTAGCGCTGTCATGGTGCTCCGATCCCTTCGCTGTGTGTGTATAAGTCTGTTGATAACGGCTGGTAAACTTGTGGAAAGCCAGTGAGCACAGATGAATATCTGTACAAGATATGGTGGCTCGCCTTGGAATAATCACAATATATAGGATCTTAAAAATTGTGACAAACAAAAATATCTCTATATGTGGTGCTGTTCTGCACAATGTTTCGCTATATCTTTGAATGTTGGGAAAATTTCAAAAAAAAATTATTTTCATTGACTTTTTGGGGTGATCGACTACCTATCTAAGTGTTTAATTTATATCCTGTTTTCGATATTTTTTAAGAAATAAACTGGGACTGAAATTTAGTCAGTTTTGCTATAAAATACGACGCTTTTTAGACCTTAAACTTGTAGTTTTATCTGTGCCTGAAATTATCAAACTTAAGCAATTGCAAGAATTATTCAACGAGCTGTTTCTCTTCAGTGAAAATACACGTCTGGTATTTGGAAAAGAGGAACCTTTTTATCAGGCGGCACGAGGTGAACTACCTGCAGAAGTGCAATCGCGCGAAGACTTTTTATCCAGTGCTTTGCATGAAATAGCGCATTGGACCATTGCAGGAAAAGAGCGCCGAAAAATCGACGATTTCGGCTATTGGTATAGCCCGGATGGACGAACCGAAGCCAAACAAAAAGCATTTGAGCAGGTCGAAGTTAAACCTCAAGCTGTTGAGTGGGCACTTTCGATAGCTTGCAAACAAACCTTTCATTTTTCAGCAGATAACCTTGGCAGCGACATTGGCGCGTCAGAAACCTTTAAAAAAGCCGTATCGGCACAACTGTACGAATATTGGCATAATGGTTTACCAATACGAGCGCAGATATTGTTCGATAGTCTCATCAATCAATATTTGGATGGGATTAAACCTCCGTTTCCACAAAGCGCCAAACGCTACTTATAGGGGTTGAAATGTTTACTGTGGGTTTTCTTGTCAATCCATTTGCGGGTATCGGGGGCAGTGTCGCTTTGAAAGGCAGCGATGGGACCGACATTCGCGAGGAAGCTTTGCGTCGTGGGGCCGAGCAGCTCTCTCCTTTAAAAGCGCAAACGGCCTTGGAAAATATTCCGGCAAATTTACGATCAAATATTAAACTGTTAACCGCTTCGGGGAACATGGGAGAAACCGCTGCTCGTAAAGCCGGGTTTAACACGCAAGTGATCGCACAAGTTAAACAGCCCAGCCATGCCAGCGATACGCAGCGATTGATTAAATTGTTTGAAAAAGAGTCTGTCGATCTTATTCTTTTTGCTGGAGGTGATGGCACCGCAAGAGATGTCTTTGCGGCATTAAACGACGATATTCCAGTACTCGGAATTCCTACCGGTTGCAAAATACATTCGGGAGTTTATGCCGTTACACCAAAAGCCGCTGGCGTGCTAATTGGTCAGTTAGCAGCTGGCGAAATTTTGTCACTCCGTGAAGCCTCTGTTATGGATATTGATGAAGAAGCTTTTCGAACGGGTAAGGTGAAAGCACGAAATTTTGGCAGCATGACGGTTCCCGATTCATTGCAATTTGTCCAAGCAACCAAGCAAGGAGGCAAAGAAGTGGAAGAGTTGGTGCTGGAAGATATTGCGGCTGATGTCATCGAACAAATGGAGCCTGATACTTATTACGCAATTGGATCAGGTTCCACTTGCGCCGCAATTATGGAGCAACTGGGGTTGCAAAATACTTTACTCGGTGTCGATATTATAAAAAACGGCGAGTTAGTTGCTAATGATGTGACCGCAAAAGAGTTACTAGAGCTGGTTAATCAAGAAAAGCCTTTGGAAATTTTCATCACTTTAATTGGTGGGCAAGGGCATATTATTGGACGGGGTAATCAACAGATCTCTCCAGCGTTGATTCGGAAGATTGGCTGGCATCATGTTCATGTGATTGCGACCAAGTCGAAACTGAAAGGGCTTGATGGGCGACCACTGATTGTGGATAGTGGAGATGCTCAACTGGATGAAGAGCTGAAAGGAACCATAAAAGTGATTACCGGGTATCACGATGCGGTTTTGTATCAAGTTGGGGTAGAGTATTAATCTTCGAAGCTGAAGAAATCTTAGATTAAACAGCTATACTTTTTGAAGCTTTTACTTAATACAGCCCTGAACATGAACTTATCCTTTCAAGTCTTTCACCAGAAAGACATCATTAGAAGCGATATTGACGGAAAGTTTAATTTGGATGAAACTTTATCCATTTTGAAAGACTTGACTGCGCGCCCTGAGTTGCCCGACTCTTATGATATTTTGTTTGATTTGCGGCAATCTATTTGCACACTCAATGAACTGGATATTTTTGCAATTGCGGAGTACATGATGGATCATGCGGAAGCTTTTTCGGGAAAAATTGCTGTTTTACTTGATAATATGAGCGCCATTGACAGAGCGCGCTTTTTAAGCTGCTGTACAGGTAAAAATATCGAAATCGAAATATTTTTTGATCTGGAAAAAGCAGAAGCCTGGTTAACCAGTGAGTAACCTTGTCTTTTGAAGCCTTAAAGCGACTAAAAACTAAAATTAACCGTCACAGAAAGGTTTAACGATGACTCAATGTCTAAGTTAACTCTACGGTTGTCATTTAGGTTGAATTCGTAATGCGCACTAAAATCTTTTCCTAGTATTGTACTGAATGTCGTGCTTTTCGAATATTGCCAATCGAGTACGGCTGTAAACCGATAAGCTTTAAAGTTGAAATCCGAACCTTGTTCCAAATTTCTGTCCAAAACATACCATTGCGCACCAACGGGCTCAAAAGCTAACTTCCAATTCCAATTATCGTGGAGTTGATGCTGAACACTTAAAACGGGATAGCTTAATAAAAATTGTGTGCTCTCTCTTTGCCAGTTAATTCCTATGTGAGGATAGAGCTGTTCTTTACCAAAAAGGTAATCATTGCAAAATCCGAGTTTAAATGACCACTCGGTTGTAAGTTTCGTCTGATAAACCGCTGCTCCCCACCATTGCAACATTTTATTATTGTATCGATGAGGTCGCTTATTTAAGTTGGAAGAGGAGGCTAAAGCAGGTGCAAGTGCAAGACGAAAGTTGGAGTTTAAGCTGTTGCTTATTAATTGTATTGGAAAGTAAACCGTGTGATGGTGGCCGTTGGATTGAGCATCCAACGCATCAATATTAAGAATGGTGTATTGATGAGCAATGCCAAAATAAGATGTTTTGTTGCTCGGATGCTGATTTTTAAAGGTCAGTTGAACGTTAAAGTTTTCTTGTTTAACACTTGCTGAAGAGTTGTCAGCACTGGCTCTCTTTGAGAGTGATTGACTTAAGTTTAGTCCGGTACTGAACGGAAAAGGACCACTGCACAGGTTTGAACTTGCCAAAGCAGAATGAACAGGCAAGATGAAGCAGATGATAATTAGTTTACGACCAACGCGTTCTATCATGATTACTCATATCGAATTTTAATTAGTTTAACTATATGACTAAGCATTTTATTACAAGGATAGGAAAAAGCTTCATTAACCAATGTATGTACAATTTTTAGTCTAACTTTAAGACGTGTTCACACTTCGCTGCTCTAGGAGTTGAAGATGTGGTAACACATTGTTTTTAAAAGAGAAGTGTGGGGTTTTTATTGGTTGAGTCGGTTGTTTATGTGGTTTGGATATCTCGATGTTGGAATAGTTGTGGATGAAAAATGTAATGACCCGTAAAATACGGCTTTTCTTTAGAATTTATCTAAAAATGGAGTCAAAGTGAATCGACGTGGATTAATTGGAAGCGCTTTTTTAGGCGCAACCTCAGTGTTAGTTACGCAAAATGCTACTGCTGCTGAGACGGGCCGAAATTTAAAAGTTTTTAGTAACATATCAGATATGAAGCTTTCAACAGATTTGAAAGAAGGGGATTATGTTGTTACCGAAGGATATTACATCGCAGGTGATGGAGGAGGAGGTCAATATAAAATAAAAGTTGAGTGTTCGGTCGGGGAGGAAGGCGGTGCATTTCACTCTTTGGCAAATGGACTAAAAGCCGAACTTATACATGGCAATGTAATTAATGTGCTTCAGTATGGAGCTCATAGGAACAATGGCGAGTTAACTTTAACAACAGATGCTTTAATTAGAGCAAATTCGTTTTCGAATAGTACAAAATTACCGGTATACATACCTACAGGAGAATATCAGTTTTCGCCTCAAGAAACTTTAACTCTTGGCGATAAGACTCAGTGGGTCGGTGAGAACAAAGACAGTGTTATTATTAAGTGCATAACAGGAAATAGAGATTTCAAACTGTTTCAATTATCTACTTTTTCAAGCTTTGAAAATATTACTATAGAAGGCGACAATGTATTATACGGTACAGGAATATTTATTAGGCATGAAGTGGCTGGGATCAATTTTTCTTCGCGAATAAAAGTTCAAGATGTGGTAATTAGAAATTTTAAATCTGCAATAGAGTTAGATGGAACTTGGAACGCTAACATTGATAATGTTGAAGTTGAGTTTTGTGGTAGAGGAATTACAGCGGTCCCTTCAGATCCAGCGCTATATTTTACAACCCTAAGCTTAAATAAGGTTTTTGTAAATGAATGCAATGGGTATGGGTTAAGAATAGAGAGTTCAGGTAGCCATTATTCACAAGCTATTCACCTAAATGACATTATTATTCAAGGATGTGCAAGTAATACGGATAGCTATCAAGCAAAAATTTCTCGTTGCCGGACTTTAAGTATACATAATTGGTATTCTGAAGGTGTTGAAAGCAAACCCGCATTATGCCTTTATCAAGCAAGTGTAGATATCAACTCAATGCATTTGAAAGGTACTGGTGGAATAAAAATAGAAGAAGCTCCTTATATTCCTGCGCATAAGGATTTTGTTAGCATCAGAAATATCACCACTACAAGTGATTCAGATATATTACATACAGAAGGAAGAAATCATTTGCATCTAACTATTGCAAATTCTGTTGTTTCTGGCGAGAGTATTGTTCGAGCAAAAACATGGCACTTTACTAATACGCAAATAAAGTTTATTCGGGATGCTGATGAGCGTTTTTTTGGTCCTGATGGATTAGAAGTGTAATGAGGTGTTTAGTTGCAATTGTAATTCGTAAATCCAAACGCAAAAACTGAGCGATTATAAGTGATATAAGAACTCATTCATAAGTACAATTCGCCAGTTGACATGACTTAAAGTGATACTGGCTCTGAATGTAGTAAGGTTAATTGTATTAATTAGGAGTGGACCTAATGCACGGTAAATGCCTGTGTGGTAACGTTGAATTTGAAATCGACTCTGAACAATTAAAACTCTATCAGTGTCATTGTTCACTGTGCCGAAAGCAAAGTGGAACATACTCTAATGCAGCGACTATCGTACCAGTCGATAAACTTCGTTTTATATGTGGCTCAGACAGTATTTCCAGTTGGGTAAAAGATTCCGGTTTTCGGTCGGACTTTTGTTTGAAGTGCGGCTCACCTGTTCCTAACCCACTTCGCGAATTAGATTATTATTGGGTGCCCGCTGGTTTGCTGGAGGAAAATGATAGTATTAAGTTAGAGGTTGTTTCGCATATATTTTGGGGTTCGAGAGCTTCTTGGGAACCCGATTCGGCGTTGACAACAGAAAGGCACATAGAATTTCCAGGATTTATCGAGCACATTAAAACTTTGAACCAATAAGTTCATGCCTTATCTTTGTTTTTGCTAAACTTTGATGCCATTTTTCTCAATGTCTATACTTAGAGTTTTAAATCTCCAGTCTCAATTTTTTCTCTATTTCGGGGTCAATAACGAGGATGAGCAGAGTTTCTTCAACTCTATTATCGGCACTGATTCTTCTGGTGTCTGGGCTGAGTCTTTGCGAGGAACCTGATGGTTATCGTGACGACCTGTTCAGTCTCGGTATTGAAGAGTTGATGAAAATAAAAGTGAAAATCGCTTCTGGAATTGATCAAAGTCTTCGAGACGCTCCTGCAGCAATAGTGGTCATTACGGATAAGGATATTCAAAAGAGAGGCTATCAAAGCCTTAATGATGTCATTGGTGATCTTCCAGGGTTCGATTCAATTAATATTTCGGGGACCAGTCAGCTCAACTTCTATCAGAGAGGGTACCGGACACCATCCTCGACACGTACTCTCATAATGGTCAACGGTATTGTTGATAACCATCTTTGGTCTCAACAAGTGCAATTGTTGCAGCAGTATACTTTATTAAACGTAGAGCGAGTGGAAGTGCTCTATGGGCCAGCCAGTGCAATTTACGGTGCGAATGCGTTTATGGGTATTATTAATATCGTTACCCCATCGTTAGAAAAAGGAGAAAATACTTTTTTGTTTCGTAATCGCGCGCAGTACGGAAGTTTTGAGTCCAAAAGTATCGATGCTCATTTTCAAGCAAAGCAAGATAAGCTTTCGTATCAGTTTTCCACTCGATTTTACGACAGTGAAGGACCGGAAATAGGAGACTTTAACTCAAAGTGGGGGTTTGCGAGCGAATCCTGGTTATCGGACCAAAACGTTTGGGGACCAATACTGAATGAGTCACATAACGGGATCCGTTATGGCGAGTATTACAGTCCTTCGCAATCGAAAAGCTTTCAAGGTGATTTACATTACGCTCATTTTTCCATAGGCACCCTAAACTGGAAAGCGCGCAGTGGTTATGGTGTTTACTACAGTTTCGATCATGCTCAACCCAATGCATTTTGGAATCATTCATCTAACCAAACGTTTATAAAATACAACAGCATTTTATCACGTGAACTGTCGCTAACATCGATGTTGCTCTATCGAGAAAATCGTACCTGGGGAGACTGGGCTGAAGCAGAACCCGATTCAACGCCAGGCTTTGAAGAGTATTCATTTGTTAGCCTATCTGGCTGGAACTCAGAGAATAACAGTTGGTTGTTAAAGCAAGATTACGATTGGCAGCCGAAAAGTAATATACGCATCAATGGTGGTTGGAAATACGAGCGAAAAACATTAACGAGAGCTTACGATGTTTGCGGCTATTGGGCCGATGCGTTTTGTTCAAGTGCGGATGCGCAAAACATGGGTCCTTTGGGTTTAGGAGCAGGAATCGATCACAGTAGCAGTGATCGTTATGCAATACAGCCCGGTCCATTGTCAAATATGCCCGATGATAATTTGATTACGTTCAATGATAAAGGTACTTATCTACAAGCAAGCATCGACAAGAGCCCTTATTTATTTAATGCGGGTATTCGATACGATAAAAACAGTATTTATGGGGCATCAATCAATCCCCGAGCTTCAGCCATTTACAACTATTCTCGTCAAACCACCTTCAAGCTACTTTTGGGAACCGCTTTTCAGGAGCCTTCCGCGCAAGCATTATTTGGAAGCTGGAGTGGACGCAATGCAAACGTGGACTTAAAACCAGAGAAAGCAAGGAACCTGGAATTTATAATGCTGTACCAAACAACGCATTGGTTACATGACGTGTCCGTTTTTAAAGCTCATTATAAAAATGTCATTCAGGAAGAAGCTGAAAACACGGGCCGAAGAGATATTCGAGGGTTGGAGTATCGAGGCAAATTTCAATATGTGAGTTCCATTGACAATACTAATGATATCACTGGCTACCTGTACTACACCTATACACGAACAATCAGTGATATCTATTTTGACCATGAGCTTAGTGAATGGGCTGATGGTCAAACGGAAATTGGAGATATTGCACCTCATAAAGTGAATATGGGCGTTGACATACCCTTCAGTGATCGTTGGGCGGTCAATTTAAGAAGTCAATTTGTTAGTAAAAGAGTGCTTTATAGCAGGAATCCTTTGCGGGCTGATGATAAGCCGTTACCAAGTTATCATTTAGTGAATATAAACCTGCGTTATCAAAAGCCTGATCACTCAATAACTTTTTCGGTTAACAATATTTTCGACAAAACTTATTCTCAGCCCGGAGGAGAGCACGCGAATTCAGGTGAGCGGTTTGATGAGCGCGCACTGGGGTATCAAAACTCTTTAATCATACAAACGGGGCGAACTTATTTTATTTCTTTTAATGGCCACTGGTAATCAACGAGTGAAGTCGTTATTTTGAATTTCGAAGCACCATGTTTAAAACTTGATTTGTTAGCTCAGAAAAATCTAGTCGACCGTCGGTGGAATACCAGTTCACTGTCCAACTCAACGCGCCGGTGAGCAGTCGTCGTAATATAAACGGTTCGGTTTTGACTTCATCTTGATCGTACAGTTGTTGTAATACGTCGAGCCATAATTGTTCATAGTCTTCACGCATGGACAAAATTCGTTGTTGGTTGCTTTCACTCAAACTTCGCCACTCATAAACCAAAACAACCATCGCTTCGTTGGTATCACCATTTATTGAATTCAATTCGCACTCGATTAAGGCGCGTAACTGCTCCTTTGTGGACCCGCATTGAGCCAGTGCCGCCTTCATTCGAGCAGTATTGAAGCGAATCACTTCAACCATAATCGAGTAAAGAATTTCTTCTTTAGTTTTAAAGTGATGAAAAATACTGCCGGATTGAATGCCCACAGCGCTGGCTATGTCGCGAACGGTGGTGCGTTCAAATCCTTTGTTTTTAAAAAGGTGAGCGGCGGCACTAAGTAACTTGCCTCGAGGAGAGTCGTCGAGACCGTTGATAATATTGATAGGAGCAGCGGTATTCATCACGGTAATCAGTAAAGCCTAATATCCTATTGAGATAAAAGTAAAAATCATTAAACCAAGCGCTTGCTTGGTATTGTAAATCAGGTTTTAATCGTTTGCCATAACCTAATGATTCGGTAAAACGATTTATGGCGGAAAAGTGCTCGGTTCGCATTGGTTGTGCCAGTGCCTTTTGGGGTGATACTCAAACGGCAGCCTTTCAGTTGGTTCGTGGAGGCAGTCTCGATTACCTGGTATTTGATTATCTGGCGGAAATTACCGTGTCGCTTTTAGCGTCAGCAAAACAAAAGTCACCGGAGTTAGGTTACGCAACTGACTTTGTAACCGATGTGATAAAGCCATTAGCGAGCGAGATTCAACAAAAAGGCATTAAAGTCATCAGTAACGCCGGAGGTGTTAATCCGTTAGCGTGTTGTGATGCTTTGCAAAAGCTGTTTGAAGAAAACAATATACAGCTAAAAATCGCTTGCATTATGGGTGATGATTTAACACCGTTGTCAGAATTTTACGGAAGCCCGATCGTTGAAATGGATACCGGTGCAGTTTTACCGGAAACAATCGTTAGTGCTAATGCGTATCTTGGCGCGCAACCCATTGCAGATGCACTTGCAGCTGGCGCAGATATTGTGATCACGGGACGAGTCGTGGATAGCGCTGTAGTACTTGGTCCGTTAGTTTATGAGTTTGGCTGGTCAATGAGCGACTACGATAAATTGGCACAGGGCAGTCTTGCAGGGCATATCATTGAGTGTGGAACTCAATGTACTGGCGGAAACTTTACCGATTGGGAATCGGTTCCAGGTTATGAAGATATGGGATTCCCTATTGCGGAATGTTATCCCGATGGTAGCTTTTTCGTTCAAAAACCGGATAACACCGGAGGTTTAATTTCAACGCTCACTGTTGCCGAACAGTTGGTTTACGAAATTGCTGATCCGGCCAATTATATTTTGCCCGATGTGATTTGTGATTTTCGACAAGTTAAATTGGAACAACAATCTAAAAACTGTGTAAAGGTTACAGGAGCAATAGGGCGAGCGCCAACAGATACCTACAAAGCCTCAATTGTTTACCCCGATGGATTTCGAATCACTGCGACATTTTTATTGGCGGGTATCGATGCGACGCGTAAAGCGCAACGCACTGCCGAAGCAATAATTCAGAAAGTAAAAAATTTATTTTCTCAACTCGGTTGGCAAGACTTTGAACGTCGATCCATAGAAATACTCGGCAGTGAGTCGACCTATGGAGCCCATCGCTCTATTAATAGTAGTCGTGAGGTTGTCGTTAAAATCACCGTTACTCATCAAGAGATAAAAGCGTTATTCTTATTTTCTAAAGAAATTGCTCAAGCGGCTACGGCAATGGCACCTGGTATTACAGGGTTGGTTGGTGGACGTCCTAAACCGTCTCCTGTGATTCGTTTGTTCTCTACGCTTATTCCGAAATCAATGGTGAATATTCAACTTCATATGAATAATGAAACCACAGCACTCACTCTACGAAATACTGAATGCTCAAAACCTAAACCTCACAATGAAATACCGAGTCAAACTTCAGTAGAGGGGGCAGGAATCACTGTGCCACTTATTAAACTTGCGGTTGCTCGCAGTGGCGATAAAGGTGATCACTCGAACATTGGGGTGATTGCGCGTAAATCCGAATATTTACCTTATATTGAATCAGCGTTAACCGAAGAAGCGGTCTCTGAATATATGGCTCATTGCCTCGATAGCGCCAAAAGTACAGTACATCGTTGGAAACTTCCGGGAGTTCATGCACTTAATTTTCTGCTAAAGCACAGCCTTGATGGTGGTGGTATTGCTAGCTTACGAATTGATCCTCAAGGTAAAGCGTTCGCACAACAATTGCTGGAGTTTCCGGTGCCTGTTTCCAAAACCATTGCTGATCAAATTAATTAAAATTAAACGGCGAGCAAAATATGCCTGTGATTGAGTCGAAAATTCAAACGCATTCTCGAGCGTTTCAAAACAACCGTGAAGCCATGCAACAAGCCTTACATGAGTTTCGCGATATAGAAAACAAAGTGGTGCTACAAACCGAATCAAAAAAATCCACGTTTGAAAAACGGGGCCAACTGTTACCAACAGAACGGCTCGGGCTTTTACTGGATGCAGGCAAACCCTTTTTGCCAATCTGCTCATTAGCCGGTTACCAAATGCATGATGATACCGACGGTACGCTTGCTGGAGGAAACAGTTTCTCGGGTATTGGTTATGTGTCGGGTATTCGATGTTTGGTTCGAGTCGACAACAGTGCGATTAAAGGCGGCACCATTACACCTGCCGGCTTGAACAAAGCATTAAGGCTCATCGAAATAGCGAAACAAAATAAATTACCTTTTATATCGCTTTCGGAAAGTGGTGGAGCAAATTTGAACTATGCGGCAGAAGTGTTTGTTGAAGGCGCTAGAGCTTTTGCAGAACAAGCAAGATTGTCTGCGCTAGGCATTCCACAGATTACTGTTGTTCATGGAAGTGCTACTGCGGGCGGCGCTTACCAACCCGGTTTGTCCGACTACGTCATTATGGTAAGAAATAAAGCGAAAATGTTTTTAGCCGGTCCTCCTCTATTGTTGGCCGCTACGGGAGAAGTCGCAACCGATGAAGCAATCGGTGGAGCTGAAATGCATTGTTCTATTGCAGGAACTTCAGAATACCTGGCTGAAAATGATGCAGATGCTATAAGGTTTACACGTGAATTGGTTAAAACGCTTAACTGGCAAACTGAAAAGCAACCTAACGATAATAAAGTATATTTAGCACCAAGGTACGATATTGAAGAGTTACTCGGTGTCGTGCCTTCGGATCCAAAAACACCTTACGATGTTCGAGAAATTATTGCTCGCATTGCAGATGATTCCGAGTTTTTGATATTCAAGGAAAATTACGATCCACTGACCGTTTGTGGGTGGATGAGTATTGAAGGTCATGTCTTGGGAGTGATTGGAAATAACGGTCCAATCACGGCGCAGGGGGCTACAAAAGCTGCTCAATTTATTCAACTTTGCGATCAATCCAATCGACCGCTGTTATTTTTACATAACACCACTGGGTTTATGGTAGGCACCGAAGCCGAGCAGCAAGGCATCATTAAGCAAGGTTCCCGTATGATTCAAGCAGTTGCTAATGCACGAGTGCCAAAATTTTCAATGGTAGTAGGAGGATCTTACGGCGCAGGCAATTACGCGATGTGCGGACGCGGACTGGATCCTCATTTTATTTTTTCTTGGCCTCGGAGTCGAACGGCAGTGATGGGCGGGGCACAAGCCGGTAAGGTACTTCGAATAGTTACAGAAGCCAAATTGAAAGCTACCGGTACAATACCCAGTGAAGATCAACTGAATCAAATTGAGCAAGAAACGGCAAACAAATTAGAACAACAATCGACGGCTTTGTATGGCACTGCGCGACTTTGGGATGATGGAATCATTGACCCGCGTGATACACGAAAAGTTTTAGCCACTTTGTTGGACATTGTGAACGAAGCAGCAAGTCGAAAGTTGAACACAAACACTTACGGTATTTCAAGATAGAACGACGACAGGAGACCATCATGCAATTAACCCAGGAGCATCAGGAGCTTCGTAATGTGGTTCAAAAATTCATCCACAAAGAAATCAATCCCTTTGTCGATGAATGGGAAGAAGCTGGGCGTTTTCCTATTCATCATGTATTTAGAAAAATGGGAGAGCTGGGGTTGCTGGGTGTGAATAAGCCAGAAAAATTTGGCGGTCAAGGCCTGGACTACAGTTATGCGATGGTGCTTGCTGAAGAATTAGGTGCTATTCATTGTGGCGGTGTCCCGCTAGCCATTGGTGTGCAAACCGATATGGCAACGCCTGCATTGGCGCGTTTTGGCTCAGAAGAACTTTGCAAAGAATTTTTATCACCAGCAATCCGTGGTGAACGTGTGGCGGCCATTGCTGTGAGTGAACCTGGTGCTGGCTCCGATGTAGCCAATATAAAATCGACTGCGAAAAAGCAGGCGGGAGATTTTGTTATCAATGGCAGCAAAATGTGGATCACCAACGCGCCGTCGGCCGACTTTTTTTGTTTATTGGCTAATACGGGTGATGGGCCGATGCATGCGAATAAGTCGTTAATGATTGTACCTAGAGACGCAATGGGCATTCAAATTGATAAGCCTTTAAACAAATTAGGTATGCGGTCGTCTGAAACGGCTCAAGTCTTTTTTGATAATGTAAAAATTCCACAACGATTTTTGATTGGTGAAGAAAATAAAGGATTTATGATCCAGATGATGCAGTTTCAAGAAGAACGCATGTGGGCGGCCGCGAACTGTTTAAAGGGTGCTGAAAATGTACTCAATGAGACCATCGTATATTGTCGAGAACGAGAAACGTTTGGACAACCACTGATCAACAATCAAGTCATTCATTTTCGCTTCGCGGAGTTGCAGTCGGAAATCGAAGCATTGCGCGCCTTAGTCTACCGGTGTTGTGAAGAATACATTCATGGCAAAGATGTATTACGTTTAGCGTCTATGGCGAAGCTCAAAGCCGGGCGATTGGCACGAGAAGTTGCTGACAGTAGCGTGCAATACTGGGGTGGAATGGGATTTATGTGGGACAACCTTGCGTCTCGATATTTGCGTGATGGTCGGCTCGCATCGATAGGTGGAGGGGCAGATGAAATCATGCTGAACATTATTTGCAAAACAATGGAACTATTGCCGGAAAAACGTACATGAATAAACGCTCTATGTTTCAAAAAATACTCATCGCGAATCGTGGTGAAATTGCGGTTCGTATTATTCGTACTGCAAAAGAGTTGGGCTTCGATACTGTTGCCGTATTCAGCGATGCCGATGCTGATAGTTTGCATGTTGAATTAGCCGATGAAGCAATAGATATTGGTTCGTCAGAGGTTAATTTGTCCTATCTTAGCATTGAACGAATCATAGATGCCGCGCGACAGTCGAGTGCCACCGCCATTCATCCTGGTTATGGGTTTCTCTCAGAAAACGCTGACTTTGCACGTGCTTGTGAAGAAAATAATATCACTTTTATTGGTCCACCATCGGAAGCCATAGAGCTTATGGGCAATAAACGTAAAGCTAAAATTGCGGTGCAAGCGGTTGGCGTGCCCTGTATACCCGGTTATGAAGGCAATGATCAATCGAACGATGCATTCATTAACGCTGCAAAAGACATCGGCTTTCCGATAATGATAAAGGCGGCAGCTGGAGGTGGTGGAAGAGGTATGAGACTTGCGTCGTCTGCTGAAAACATGCAAGAGCTATTAGATTCGGCTCGTTCGGAAGCCCTTAATGCATTCGGCAGCAGCGAACTTATTCTGGAAAAGTTGATTCAACCTGCGCGTCATATTGAAGTTCAGATATTTGCTGACAGCCACGGAAACTACGTTTATTTTACTGAGCGTGATTGCTCAACCCAAAGGCGACATCAAAAAATTATTGAAGAAAGTCCTTCACCCGCAGTTACCGATGAAATACGAAAAAAAATGGGCGAAGCGGCAATTGTCGTTGCACAGTGTTGCGATTATTTAGGTGCAGGTACAGTCGAATTTCTAATGGATGAATCCGGACGCTTTTATTTTCTAGAGATGAACACGCGTCTTCAAGTTGAACATCCGGTAACTGAAATGATACACCAACAAGATTTGGTTGCTTGGCAAATTTCTGTTGCCAACGGAGAGCGATTACCGCTTTTACAAGAGCACATTCAATATTTTGGACATGCAATCGAAGCCCGACTCTATGCCGAAGATCCTGAAAGTAATTTTCTACCGCAAGCCGGCCAAATTACGAAGTTTGCTTTGCCAACATTGAGCGGTGTTCGAGTTGATTCTTACCTTAAGACAGGCGCTAATATTCCTTCGTTTTACGATCCTTTATTGGGAAAGTGGATTGCGTGGGGTGAAACGCGTGAGGTGGCACGACGTAAGTTAAATAAGGTTTTGAAAGACAGTGTCATACGAGGAGTGAAAAACAATAAGTTATTTTTAAACCGATTACTGAATCACGCAGCATTTATCGATGGAAAAATAACGGTGAATTTTTTAAATAAAGAGGTCGTGTCGAAGCTAATACAATCAGAGGTAAGTAAAGAATTGTTGGCTCTTGTAGGTGTTATAGAAGCTATGAGTCAAAATAATGGAATAGAAACGATGCTGGAATCAGGAGTAACAATCCATCGCATGTGGAAATTTAGTAAAGGTCCATTTTCAACAAAGCTCAAATGCGAACGAAGTCAAGTACATGTGGAGCTTGGTTTCGAGCAGGAGCAGTATAACTTTCACTTTCAGCGTTTAAAACTTAATAGCGGTGTCTGCCAATATCAATTCAATAATTTCCTGCGATCTGTCCATTATTCGGTGACGGAAAAGGGTGTTTATTTGGAGAGTAATGAAGGCGATGTATTTATTGAAAACATAACATTTCAACCGCCATCAACGGAAAGTCAAATTATTGATGGCCAAATTCGTGCACCTATGGACGGTTCGGTTGTAAAAGTGTTTATTGAAAAAGGGGAAGCCGTGAAGAAAGATCAAACATTAGCCGTTTTGGAAGCGATGAAAATTGAACACGCGCTTAAGGCAAATTTTGATGGAGTGGTTACGGATGTGCTGATATCTACGGGGGAGCAAGTTAAAAGTCGACAATTATTGGTTTCTATTGGTTAACGAAGTTAATTATAAATTTACCACGTTGGTTTTTGTGTATTGGAGCACTTTTGCCATTTAGAATATCCTCGAGTTGTGCGATGAGTTTAAGTTCTTAATTGAAAAACACTCAATCAAGTAAGAGCTATTGATCTTGGGGAAACCTCAGACGAATGAAGTCTCATTTTCTAGTTGATTCAGGTGGATTAGTCTGCAGCCGAACCTTTATTTTTGATTATGAGAGTTTAATATGCTCAGGCAGTCGATTTCGGCTGATATCTTAAACCTGGCATATCCCAGCTTCCTTCTTGCTCGATATATTTTCTGAACACTTTTAACCTTTGTCCATTGACATGTTTGCGCAATAAGCCTGCTATATTTTGGGCTATCTATGGCGTATTCGGTCCGTAATTTCTCCGTAGAATTTCGGGAAGCGTTGTAAGTAATTGATTTAGTGCGTTTTTTTTGGTGTGATAAATGACCAGGGGTATTATACTGAAATCTGGTCCGCTTTTTCCTATTTCATTATGAGAAGGTGGTAATCTTAACTGTATGTAATTATTCAAAAATATGGGAAAATCACCAGAATGAGATAAATGGATATGCGGTTCTTAGGGTCCTCATATCACTAATGTTATATTTAGAATTTTGGAGTTTTAATGAATAGAGTCATCAAAAAAATAGTAATGTTTGTTTTTGCATTTGGAGCAGTAACTGCATGGGCAGATGGACCAGGGTGGACTCAAGAATCTGAAGTTGCAGACTTGGTGGTTACCGCAAACGGAGGAATTAACGTGAAATTGTCTCCTCTATTGCGGAATTGTGTTTCTCAAAGTGGTTATGGTGCTTCTTATGCTTCTATTTATCCAGAGCATCCTGGAATTGATAGAATTCAGTCTAACTTACTGGCGGCCATGATGAGTGGTAAAAAGGTTGCACTTTATCTAACAAATGCTCAGTGTAAAGTAACAGAAATACGCATCAAGAAGTAAAAATATAACCATGCATTAGAGAACGACGCGCAACTCGCGCGTCTCAATTGATCGTTATAAACAAAGTAGGAAAACTATGAAAAACATATATCTGTTATTTTCTATATGTGTCTTCTCTTTAGCTTCGTTAGCAGCTACACAGAATGCTACAGGACATATTGGTGATATTCGATATCATACTGCTGAGCAAACGCTTAATGCACCTTGGAGAAAGGTCCTTTGGTTTAAGCTAGTGGACTCTGATAATAATATTTGTACTAGCAATAATATAAGTTGTACGATTAAGTTAAACTCTTGGCTTCAAAGTGTCTGCTCAAGTATGAGCTACTACAATTCAGTCCTTCAAAGTAAGTTCGGCCACTTCTTTTTTAGCCGATATTCGTATTGTCATTAAAAGTTCTGCCTGATTCATATCGGTTATATAATCGATATTTTTAGGGACATCTCCGATGATGTCGAGTTTTTCTTCGCTAAGTGAATATGACCACAATTGAAAGTCTTCATTAATACCGTAAATAACATTGTCTTTTATTACGAAGTGTTTATCGCTTCCTTGATGTTTCAAGGTTTCTATGAGCTGATCTTCGGCCGGACCTGGTCGCCAGAATCGATCCATATGATCCGTATAAATTAATTGTCCACTCTCACTTTTTAGTGCCCAATTAATATTTTTATCATTAATGATACGGACTTTAGAATTTGTTAAATCAATCTCGGCGAATTTCAATATCCCTTTAATTCGAATGTTTACTAAAGCGATTTGACTTTCGCTATCCCATTGAAACAGTTTTGTAATTGGGTATTCTAATGAAAAATTCTTTTCTGTTCCGTCCAAAAATATTTGTTTAAGCTCATGAATAACATTAACTAAAATGCTTTGCCCATCTGCGGCCCAGTCCATACCGGATAAATAAGTATCCATAGGAAAATGGGTGAGTTGTTGTGCGTCTTTACCGTCGGTTAACCAAACTTGTTCATCCCCAGAACGTTCCGATTTATAAGCAATGAATTGACCATTGGGTTGGAATTGGGCACTGTCTTCTCCAACAATTGAACGCTCTATAATTGAGTAATGAGTGTTTTGGCTATTAATTGCTTTAATTTGCGATAGTGGTATTGAAGCAATATCGCTGTCGTAATGACCTTTAATCACCAACATTCGCTTACCATCGGGATGAAAGACAGGTGATCCCATAGGTTCATCAAGTGGTAAACTGATATTGGATATGTGACCATCATGAGTCAGTGTAAAGAGTTGTCTGCCTGTGCTAAAAATAAATTGATTTTCGAAAGGCGAAAAATTGGGATAGATAAGCCGAAAATTCGCAATTTCATTTGGGTAATTTATTCGATGGCTGGATAAAACCTGACCATCCGACTTTAGTACTTCAAAATAATAATTACCATTATTGTGAAAACTGGTCAGTGCGATTAAATCATCTTTTGTCGAGTAGTCGTAGTCGATTAAATTACCATCATCCAACGCATAAATATCTTGGCTTTTATTTTCAGTGGTGGAATAGCTGATTAGTTTCCAGCGCTTCGAATGCTTTTGCATTAAAGCGATATTGTTGTTATTTAACCATCGAGGATTTTTGATTTCTGAGTTTTTGCACTCTAATAAAACGCGCATAGGTTGAGGTGCTTCAAGGGCTTTGTGAAAGTCAAGGCTCATGAGTTGGTAGCATTTTTTTTGAGCGACCAGTTCATTGCAACTTCCGGTTTTAATAAAGACCAATTGTTTACCATCTTTGGAGAAACTATGTCTGCCATAAGCGTCGAAGTTCTTTGTAAGTTGATACTCTTTCTGTGTTTTCGTATCTTTTGCCCAGATATTGTTAATGCAGTCTTCAGTTGAGTAGCGATGGAAAATAATGTATTGACCATCTGGAGAATAAATACTGGCAAACTCTTTATTATCTGTGGCAGTTAATGCACGTATTTCTCCTACAGATAATTTCGGTGATTGCGATGGTGTCAGGTAGGTAAATCCCATAATTCCTAAAGTGATAATTCCAATGCTGAGTGTAAGCAAACGTGTGATCGAACGGTTTTTTTTTGCAACCTGAGTTTTTACAGTACGGTTTTGCGAGGCGTTGTCTATCCGCTTCGTTTCTGATGGAGTGATTTCAGCGACTGATGACTGAGCTATTTTTGAGTTTGATAATGGCACTTGTTCAGCCAGTGAGTCGACATTGAATTGGTTTTGCCACCGAACTTCACACTCCAGGCTGTACCCTTGTTTGGCATGGGTTTTTATATAGGATTTATTTTGAGTATCTTCCCCCAGTGCTTTCCTTAATTGGGCGATGCTTCGGTGCAAGGTATTCGGGGTAACCACTGTGTCAGGCCAAACCTCCGCTAGTAACTCATCATGGCGAACAACATGATTAGCGTTTTTAGCTAAATAGGTGAGTACTGCCAGTGCTTTAGGGGGAACCGTCTGAGATCGTGCTTTTTGTGTGATTTGATTTCTGGATAAGTCGATGAAGTAATCGCCTACCCAATATTGTTCGGCCATGTGTGCGCCTTCCATGTTGAAAATTGGTGCTGGAATATTAGGAAACTCATATTAGCACAACCTTCTGACGATGCTAAATTTGACCTTCAACTCGTTGATATTTATACGTAATTTTAACGTCAGTAAGATTTCAGAAAGACGTCAGGTGAACTTCATGCTTTTTCACTTGGGTTTGCTTACTTTTAATGCCTCAACTGAATTCGATCGACACCTTACACCCAGAGGTAAAAATGAAAATGCGTTTACTGTTAATTTTTTTAATATTGCTGCCTTGTTTAAAGCTCGAAGCTGCAGAACAAAATATATACAAAATGCCCAGAACACAAGTTATTCCGATTAAAGATACGCAATCGAAAAAGCAATACGAACTGCTCATAAAGCTGCCCGAAAATTACTCAGAGAACCAGGACAAAAAATACCCAGTAATCTATTTTACGGACGCCGTTTGGCATATCGAACTTTTATCATCGGCTACCTTTTTTATGATGGAAGACGTTATATTGGTGGGCATTTCCTGGCAGAAAGATATTTCGGAAGAGATCAAGCAACAATACGGGCCTCAATTTAGTCGATATGGTGATTATTCTTTTAAGAAAAAGGTTAATCCAAGACACCCCAAAATAACATTTGGACAAGCCGAGAGCCATTTGGCTTTTATTCGCAACGATGTTTTTAAGTATGTAGAGAAAAACTATCGAACTGACCCCAGTAATCGAACATACTTTGGTTTTTCTGCTGGTGGGGTTTTTGGCACCTACGCATTATTTGCGCATCCTGACTCTTTTAAAAATTATATACTCGGAAGTCCAAGCATATGGCGTAACGGACCTGATCTTTTTGCTCAAGAAAATGCCGCATTAAAGCATAAGGCGCTAGAAATTAACGTTTTTATTTCCTATGGAGAATTAGAAGAAGAGTTGCGCCCTCACGTCGAAAATTTTATTTCTACGCTGAAAAGTAAAAAATATAAAGCTTTAACTTCTATAAATCATATCGTTGTTGATTCAGCTGGGCATAGCGATTCCTCTCCAATGATGGCGGTACAGAGTTTGAGATGGTTATCGAACTTGCAAAGTAAGGGAAGTGAGTCATGAGCTTTTTTTATACAACGATAATCCTGATCCTTTTGATTGTAACAACGACGGATACAGCTTTTTGTCAAAGTGAGTTTCCCATTCGCCAAAATTAATGAGTTCGGTCGTGAACTCAGGTAAATGGACCGCTCATCCGTTTATAGCGCCAGACGAGAGCTATTTGATTTGGGATAGCGAACGAGAAGGCGGCTACGGAGGCTCTCTGATCTCTATACCAGCTTTAAACAGTGGGGGCCCGCTGTCAATATAGGGCCTTCGGTTAATTCGGATAAGTGGGATGCTTATGCCAGTGTCACTCCAGACGGTCAATACATTCTTTTCATTAGTCGTGTCGATGACGGCATTAATAATGACAATACGGATGTGGATATTTACTGGGTCGACGCGAAAATTATCGACACACTTAGAAACAATCAGTCAATCAAGTAACCGCTGTGCCATTCATCAGTAAATTAAGGCGCAAAAAAATGAGCGAATAGGGTGGATAACGCTTTTGGTGAACCCACCCTAAACTAAAGTTAACTCAGAGCCTATTTTGAATCACTTTCTTTATGGTTTCTAATAATCAATTTTTTAATACGTTTATTTCCATTTTTGTCAATCGATTCGAACTCATAATCTTCGTCAATTTGAAGCTCTTGATGATTATTCTCTGATTGAATAAAACTGTTGAAATTATCATCAATGAAAACGTTAAAGTGATCGGATTCTATGAATTTAACCGACTTAGTAATTCCCGCTGATGCGATAGATGCCTTTATGGTTTCTTTTTGATCCTCGGATAAACCTTTCGCCATAATTCGAATGGTGTCGTCTTGCTTTAATTGATTAAACGTGTGAAGTGCTGTTACGCTTGCTGCAAGGTTATTTTCGTCAATGGAAGGAATAACGATATCGTCACCTTCTTGCGTTGTAACAATCAAGTCACCATTTCTTTTACTGACAGTAATTGTTATGCCGTTGTCTGAAGTGAAGGTTTTACTTTCTCCTTCGCTTAAATCGGGTAATTCAAAAACACTCGATGTGCCATCCAGCTTAATGTCTACCGTTGGGTTATGGTGGTTTGTTTTATTAACAAATACCGAAATATTTTTTTCTTCGTCAGCATTTACGAGCGTTGAAAAACTTATCAATGCGAATAATGCAACGCGAGTAATCGTTTTAAATCGTTTCATTTTGTACTCCTTTTCAGGTGACTTAATTTAGAAATAAATGAAAGCTTAAAAACCTTCAATATTACTTAGTCAAATGTTATGCCAGTTTGATAATAATCTTTAACCTATTGAAAATTAAGCGTTTTATATGATTCTTTTTTCCTGGTGCGAATCGACGATTGTATGGTCCTCCTGATATACGGAAAAGAGTTCCTGATATCGGGAGGCTATTTAATACAAATGTCGTATTTTTCGAGGCGATATAAAAACGCTTTATAATTTAAACCCAGTAACTTAGCGGCTTGAGTTCGGTTATTTTCGGATTTTTGTAAAGCTTGTACCAAAATATCGCGTTCGTAGTCTTCCCAATGAATGCCTTCGTCGGGAAGCTCGAATTTTTGCTGCTCCACTTGATATGAATTGGGAAGTGCAAGATCGCTTACTTCAATCGTTTGGTCTTTATTTAATACCGTTAGTCGCTCAATTAAATTACTTAATTCACGAATGTTACCCGGCCAATGGTATTGAAATAACCAATTGCGAGCGGCTTTGGAAAAATCAGGCAATGGACAGTGATACCGATTTGCAAACTTTTCTGAGAAAAACTGGATTAATTGTGGCAGATCATCTCGACGTTCTCGAAGTGGAGGGAGTAACAAGGGGACTACATTAAGCCGGTAAAACAGATCTTCCCGAAATCGATTTTCGGTAACTTCATTTGCTAAGCTTTTATGGGATGCTGCAATGACACGAACATCGACGTTGATTTCTTCGTTTCCACCGACACGCATGATGGTTCCTTCTTGAAGAAAGCGAAGTAACTTTGCTTGAATCGAAAGGGGCAGTTCTGCTATTTCATCCAGAAAAAGCGTCCCGCCATTTGCCGCTTCTATTTTTCCAATTTTTCTTTGATTTACACCTGTGTAGGCACCTTTTTCAGCACCAAACAATTCGGATTCGGCAATTGATTCCGGAATGGTCGAGCAATTAACGGGAAGAAAAACCTTCATTTTTCGATCAGAATGACTATGCAGTGCTTGCGCCACCAGTTCTTTTCCAGTTCCGCTCTCACCGTGAATCAGCACAGTAATTGACGTGGAAGATAATTTTTCAATGTGTTGATACAGCCTTTGCATTGCAGGCGAAGAGCCAACGATTTCACCCAGTTGCTCTCGCGCCAAAGATTCTTGTTTCAGCTTTTGATTCTCTGCATGTAATTGACGGCTTTGCTCTAGCTTTTTTAAAGTGAATAAAAGCTGCTCCTTTTCGAAAGGTTTTGACAAATAATCATCGGCGCCAGCTCGAATGCAAGTAACAGCATGGCTGATACTACCGTATGCAGTTACCAGTATAAATGAGACGGATGGAAACTCTTGCTTTACTTTTTCGAGCAGTTGTAAGCCATCCATACCAGGGAGTTTCCAGTCAGAAATAATGGCGTCAATTACTTGTGATTGCAGCTTTGTAATAGCGGCTTCTGCAGAGTGAACCAAAGTACTCTGATGCTCACTATTTTGCACAATCAGCTGCTGAATTAATTCGCCTTGTTGTTGCTCGTCTTCTACGATTAGCAAATTCATAGTTTAATCCAGTCGTTTCTAGTGGATGCGTGGTTTGAGGTATACAGTAAAAATGGTGCCATGGGGTTTGTTTTCTTGATGTTCTATTTTTCCTTGGTATCGGCCTCTAACGATTCGGTTGGTAATATAAAGGCCCATTCCTGCACCGTAGGTTTTATTTGTAGTATGTGGTGTAAATAATTTATCGATTAATCTTTTATCAACACCATGCCCAGTGTCGAGTATAGAAACGCTAAGAAACTCGTCTTGTTTTTGAATATGAAAACTGATCTGCGCTTTTTCGTAGTCTTTGCAAGCATCTACGGCGTTATTTAAAAATGTGGAAAACACGGAGTGTAATTCGGAGTGTAGGGCAGATAGGGTTTGTGTGTTACTCACTGCTTCTATCGATATTGTGATGTTAGGGTGCAGCGTGGCAACTTCAGACTTCAGTTCGTTGAGTAAGCGAATGAGGTCAACATTTTCAGCGGCTAATGATTCATGCGTCGTGACTTCCATTAAATTACGAATGTGCGTATCAATGCGTTCAATTTGCTTTTTAATGATACGCCTTAGTTTATTGAAGCTCTCAGTTTTATCTTTCTCGATATCAAGTGATAATGAAATGGTGTGCAGCGGGTTTCTAATACTGTGAGCAAGGCCACGGGTGATTTCTGAAATTTCATCGGTGGCTTTTCGTTCTTGTAACATTTGTTTTTGTTGTTCGAGTTGCTGTAAATGACCAGACATTTTATTGATTGAAGCTACCAAATCTTGAACTTCCTTACCGGTAAAACGGGTATTGGTTTCTACCTGAACACCAAATTTTCCAGCACCAATTTCCTTGCTGGTGTTGCTGATTTTTTGTAAAGGTTGAATTAATTTTCGAGTCAATAGGACAAAAAATACCAATGAAGTTATAGCAATTAAACCGCTACTGATAATGATTTCATTTCGGACTTCTGCTACGGTTTTTTCGACCTGTGTTCTAGGAATTGGGATATCAAATTGTTGCTTGTTACGACTTAAAACGATTGAGCGACCCGTTGCTTGATCTTTGAGTTGAAGATCCACTTGTTGCTGGATTCGACCGAAAGGGTTGATGATGATTTCTTTCACTTGACCAGACAAATGTGAGCGACTGATATTTTTGAATTCTGAGTTCACCAGGAAAAGACTGGCATTAAACTTTTGCGAAAGCATCGACTCCACGGTTGATTTGCTCACTTCAAAGGCAGCTTCACCCAAGCGTTTGCTGAGATCTTCCGTCATTCGGTGAAAGTGCCAACCATTGACGGCTACGACAACCAGCATAAAAATCAGTACGCTCGTTAATATAATGTTTTTAAGCGACATATCTCGGTATTCCCACGGTCAATTTCCCCATATCGGGAAATCTTAGCATTAATCATCTTTTTCAAGTAGTCGAGTCGATGCAGGTATTTAAGAGAGTCGAAAATAAGAAATCTGCTCTAAGCCAGTTTTGACGGCGTATTCGCTCGACTTTCGTAACTTTGGATTACGTTTAAGAGAAATCAATCAAAGTCTCGAAATAGGGAGATAGCAATATAAATGCCAGCGGGGGAAAGTGCTTTTACCTATTGTGGTTTAATATACCGCTCTTGGCCATCAGTGGATCATAGAAAGCACAAGCAGTGTTACCACTCCCAATAACGCACCCAGAAAATGGTATTTCCGCCAGTGTTTGAATTGATCGAGCAGTTGGTGTTGATGGTGATGGCCATGATGGTGACGGTGAGGCCGATGAAGCAATACATGCATAAGAGTTCCGGTGACAAATGCCTGTAACCAAGCGAAATTCTGACTGGTCATGGCCGCTTCCATTTCTACGCCTAATATAAAACCAAAAAGCGTAAAGATTGCTAGCCCAGATAAAGACAGCCAAACTGCTTTGAATCCAAACACCGGGCGTATGATCCATAGCACCGAGAGAGCAACTGGAATACGGTGCAATACGATGGCTAAAGGTAACAGTGGTGAAGCGGACTCAATACTTTTAAATTCATTTAATGAAGCACCATCAACCATTGTATGAAGTAACAAGCCGGAAAATCCAATGATCAAAGTGATCTGATGGGTGCTGTCGGCTGCTTTTCGAAAGGCTTTTTCGATGAGAGTGGGGCCAATCAACCCCATAAAAGCAAGTGGAATGACTGGCCAGCCGCCATTGGAATAAGAGAGCGGAAGTAGTTCGGCGAAAATAATACCGCCTAACACCACCAGCAAAAAGCTCGACAGTGTGTCTTCAAAGTGCGGCGTATTTTCAAAAAGACGCGCAATTATGGGAGCAATCGCCAATACGACGATGCTGAGTATTAAAAAAATCATTGAGAGCTCTCAGGGTAAAGGCGAGGGCATTTTACTGAAAAAGGGTGCGCAGCGCTAACAATAACTTATGGGTGATGAGTTACGAGTATCGTTTGCCAGATTATTTGATTAGAAGGCGCAATTCTTCACAATTAATCTCGCAACTCGCAACTCGCAACTCGCAACTCGCAACTCGCAACTCGCAACTAGATTAATTTTCCAGGATTTAAAATTCCTTCGGGATCAAATGCTTTTTTAATCTGTCGCATTAAATTGATTTCGGCTTCTGAACGGCTGTACTCCAGATAGTCTTTTTTGACCAGTCCAACACCATGCTCAGCGGATATACTGCCATTGAGTGCACGAATGGACTCAAAAATCAGTGGATTCACTTGTTTGCAACGTGCGACAAACTCATCGATATTCAATTCTTGTGGACGTAATATATTCAAGTGCAAGTTACCATCGCCAATATGACCGAACCAGATGATTTCAAAGTCCGGATATTTTTCCGCTACAATTTTGTCGACCGCTTGCAAAAACTCACTGACTTTACTCGGCACCACGGAAATATCATTTTTATAAGGCGTGTATTGGCTAATCGACTCAGAAATACGTTCACGTAAATCCCAAAGCTGCTGCGCTTGCGTTTTACTCTGGCTAATTACGCCATCCAGTATATGACCGCCTTCCATTACTTGCTCAAAACAACCAAAAGCAACATCCATGGTATCTTCCGACTCGTTTTCAAACTCTATTAGAACGTAAAAGTCGGATGGAGTATCAAACGGACGTTGCAGTTGGTGATGTTGCATAACTTTCTGCAGCGCTTGTTCTGAAAAAAATTCAAAGGCCGTTAATTGCAATTTCTTTTGAAATTGTGTCATTACTGGGTATACATCGTTTAATGTATTGAGGCCAAGCACCATAACGGTAAGATCTTTTGGTGGACGTGTTAACTTAACGGTCGCTTCGACAATAATCCCTAAGGTACCTTCGCTGCCAATCATTAAGTGACGAAAATCGTAACCGGTCGCGTTCTTAACCAAACCATGATTAAAGCTTAATAGCTCGCCTGTGCCGGTGACCACTTTAAGCCCTACGACCCAATCACGTGTCATTCCCCAACGGATCACTTTAATGCCGCCAGCGTTTGTTGCAATGTTACCGCCAATTTGACTGGAGCCTGCCGATGCAAAGTCGACGGGATAATACAACCCTTGCTCTTCTGCAAAACGTTGCAGTTGTTCAGTTATCACTCCTGCGCCACAAGTAACGGTTTGATCGACGGCGTTAAACTCAGAAATGGTGTTCATGCGATCAAGTGAAAGCACCAGTTCACCTTGGGTTGCGCACGCACCGCCACTCAGACCTGTTCGTCCACCGGAAGGGACTATCGCCACTTTGTTTTCTTTGGCCCATTGCACAATCGCCTGAACTTGCGACACATTATTAGGGCGGACAATGGCCAGCGCATTGGGCGTAAAAAGTTTACTCCAGTCTTGGCCGTATTCGGATAAATCCTGAGCTTCGGTGAGTACATAAGTTTCACCGACGATGTTTTTCAATTGTTCAATCATGGGTTCGGTCATTTTGGGGTATCAATGTTAATTGGTAATTGGATTGGGTCGCTTGCAAAGGTGTCGCTCGACCGTGTACCCAGTCTAGCAGACCTTGCTCGTAAAATGGGGACAAAGGATGTGCTGACTGTCCACCGGGCATATGAAAAATAGCCTGATCAAGGTGTCCTGGAGAAATAACCATTCGTTGTGAAGCGCCAAAGACGGGACTTTGCACTCGAGGAGAGTGGTAATCTCCAGGCATTTCATAAGTGGGACGATCCAGCCACCAACCCAGAAGAGGAACAGCTCGGCTAATGGGATGCTGAATATTGAGCTGGTTGTGTTTGCCCCAGGTTTGATCGCTTAATACTTGGTTATTTTGGGTCAACTCATCAATTACGTCGTCAATACAATCTAGAAACAGTTGTTGAAAATTTTCGTAATTCGCGGGGAGAAAATCTCTTGGTTTTTTGCTGGCAATTTGCCAGAGAGGGTATTCGTATTGTTTTGAATAATAGCTGAAATTAAATTGCGCTTCGGGATCCATTTCTTTTAGCCAAGGATCCAGCAGTTGTTTACTGAGCGAACTGCGATAAGCACGCAGTAAAGTGTAACCGGCTTGATCGGGATCGGCCTTTTGATTCCACTCGGTGATCAGGCGCTTAAACTCTTTTCGTAGTATCTGGTCTTTGATGGCTTCTGACGTTAAAACCTGTTGTAAGTGCAACTGCCAACGTTGATAGAGTTCGGCATCGGTATCCAGTTGAATGGCAAGCAAGTTTTTTTCACTGGCTTGTTGCAAAGTAAGTAATTTATCGCGAATCTGTTTACCGCGTGCTCCCAGTGCATAGCCGCCATTGCCAATTTTACTGAAGTCTTGACCACCTAAAATACGACCATTCGCGGTCCAAAGCGCACCAGAAGGAGGGTTTATTATACGAGGGTAGTGTTCGGGTTCTAACCACTTCATTTTTCCGTTTTCATGCGCCAATGTAATAAACGGATTATTCGTTTGTTGGCGTTGTGGCAGCGGCCCGATGATAGTCCAGCCGATGTTGCCTTGATCGTCACCGACCACAAAATTTTGCGCTGGAATAGCGGAGTGGTTCGCTATTTCAACTGCCTGCTGTACGTTTTTAGCCGACTCTAGTTGAAACAGGTTAAAGTTAATGGCGTGCGTTTGGTGCGCAACCCAGAAATAACTCCAGATGCGATCTTCTTCTGTTTTTTCGACAGGGCCGAACTGAGTTTCTTGAATGGTAATTGTTTGTGGCTCGGCGTTTTTAATGGCGATTTTTTCTTCGACCGATTTCAAAGAATGCCATTGATCCTGAAACCAATAATGCTCATTTAGTTCGGCGCTGCGCTTTAAGGCAACGGCATCGGAATAGTCACCGTAGCTATTGGTGAATGTCCAGGCGATATGACCATTAGTACCCGCAACCAGTAGAGGTGTACCGGGCAATGTAACGCCAGAAAGTTGGATAGACTCTCCGTTATCAGACTTGTAACTTAGATTCGCTTTGTACCAGATATTAGGGATGCCGTGACCAAGGTGCATATCGCCCGCTACCATGGCGCTGCCTTGTTGCGTTCGACTGCCAGCGAGGGCAAAGTTGTTACTGCCGACAAAACCTTCCGAACTTTCAGCAACGGTCGCCGGATGATGATTAATACGTTGTTCCAAACGAGGCAATTGTGGCAATGCCAGTGACGTATTATCCAACGGAGCATCAAACTCGGTACCGTTAGGTACCAGAAAATCGAAAACGGCTTCTGGTAGAGAATGAAACGCATTTTGTAATACTTTTTCTCGTTCAATAGAGCTGCTTTGCAATTGCAGATACATGGTATACACAACCAGTAAGGCGTCTTCTTCATTCCAGGGGTGCGCTTGTGTTTGCAATAGCCAATATTCAAACGGTCGTGTCGTTAGTGCGTTAAAGCCTTGGTTTACTCCTCGAGTGTAGGCGTTCAGTAACGCGCGATCGTGATCAGGAAGTTGAGTCAGAATGTCGCGAGCACGACTGCGAAACCGATGACGCCGTCGTTCCTTATCGAATTCCAAAGTTGCTGCACCAATTAATTCGGATAGTTCACCGGCGGCATTGCGTCTTAATAGATCCATCTGGAAATAACGTTCCTGCGCATGAGTCCATCCGAGCGCAAAGGCGAGATCCTTTCGGTTGTTTGCACGGATTGATGTTGTGCCTGCTGTATCTCGTTGGATAAGTACCGAGTGCTCAATCGCATTGACCAGAACATCACCGTCGTATTGCGGCAAGCTGAAATGCAATACTGAATAGGCGGTGATCAGACCGAGTACAAAAACACTGAAAGCAAGTGCAAAAAGCTTGCGTAGAATGCGTCGATATAAAGGATGTTTTGCCGGACGGTGGAATACATTACGCTGCTTTTTCATTATTTTGCGACGGTCTGAATAAGTTCTACGACGTATCCTATCATAGGGGCTGCTGGTCGAGAATAATGAAATAAAGAAGCGTAAAATTGTGAAGGAGTGGTGGGCGCTACTGGACTCGAACCAGTGACCCTCGCCTTGTAAGGGCGATGCTCTCCCAACTGAGCTAAGCGCCCACTCCGTAAGAACGGGGCGCATTCTAGGGGAGTCTTTGTAAGAGGTCAACGGAAAAGTGAAGTTTTTTTTAAATTTTTGAATACGAGACGAAATCATGGAGGTTTCGTCATGAGAGTCTATTTTGCTAAAATAACGGCATTATCTAATCAGGAATTCTAACAATGTCTGTCGTTACTCGATTTGCTCCCAGTCCTACCGGTTATTTACACGTTGGCGGCGCACGTACTGCTTTGTACAGTTGGTTACATGCGCAAAAACACAAAGGTGAATTTATTTTGCGTATTGAAGACACCGATCGTGAACGTTCAACCGATGAAGCGGTGCAAGCCATATTAGAGGGTATGGAGTGGTTGGGTTTACAGCATACGCAAGGACCATTTTATCAAACGCAACGTTTCGATCGTTATAAAGAAGTGGTACAGCAATTGTTGCAACAGGGGGATGCTTATCGGTGTTACTGTTCAAAAGAACGGTTAGAGCAATTGCGTGAACAACAAATGAGCAATAAAGAAAAACCACGGTATGACGGTTGCTGCCGAGATTTAGCCGAATCTGATCACGATATTAGCAAGCCACATGTGATTCGGTTTAAAAACCCTCAAGAGGGCGAAGTGCGTTGGCAGGATGCTGTAAAAGGTGAAATTGTTATTGCAAATAAAGAATTGGATGATTTGATTATCGCACGTACTGATGGTACGCCAACGTATAATTTTACGGTAGTTGTTGACGATTGGGATATGAAAATCACGCAGGTGATCCGCGGCGATGATCATGTGAACAATACACCCCGTCAAATTAATATTTTTAAAGCATTGAATGCGCCCGTACCCGAATACGCTCATGTGCCTATGATTTTGGGTGATGATGGAAAAAAGTTATCCAAACGTCATGGTGCCGTTAGTGTGATGCAATATCGTGATAATGGCTATTTGCGCGAAGCGGTTTTAAATTATCTGGTTCGATTGGGCTGGTCGCACGGTGATCAGGAAGTATTCAGTTTAAATGAAATGATTGAATTGTTCGATATTCATGATATCAATCGCGCACCTTCGGCATTTAATACCGAAAAGCTAAACTGGCTTAATCAACACTATATGAAGTCGTTGCCTGTGGCCGAAGTGAAAGCGGCATTACAATGGCATCTGGATGAACAAAATATTGATATCAGTAACGGACCGGATATTGAAAGGCTGATCCCGATTTTTGCTGATCGCGTGCAAACTTTAAACGATCTGGTCAAATCCATTGGCTATTTTTATAAGGACTTCGACGAGTTTGATGCGCAAGCAGCGAAAAAACATTTGCGTCCCGTTGCAAAAGAAGCCCTGGTCACGGTGAAAGATAAATTAACTCAAGTAATCGAATGGAAAGCGGAAGATATTCAACAGGCGATTAACGATACTGCTGAATCCTTGGAAGTAGGCATGGGTAAAGTGGGTATGCCATTGCGCGTTGCCGTTACCGGGAGTGGTCAGTCGCCGAATTTGGATTTGACGTTATTGTGGATTGGGAAAGACCGAGTGTTATCGCGAATTAGTAAGGCTTTGCAGTTTATCGAACAACGCGAAACAAATGGTTAATGATTAAAGCAAATGCGCTCCTGTAGGCAGCCTCCGTTAATTCGGAAAGGTTACTTGTGGGAGCGAAGCACTTTTATTTAATAAAATTTGAAAGCGCAATGGAATAGTTGACGCGTCAAGGAATGGCTCTTTCTTCAACCAGCTGTTGTTCAAGAATCAATGGTTTATAAAATTTTATGACGAACCGGCTACTGCGCCCACGTATTTCAGGTGCATACATATGTCGGGTTAAATCGTCTTCTTTATTTTTTAAAATATCGGACTTTTCTTTGAACTTAAAGCCAACGGTGGTTAATTCTTGCACGACCAGTTTGGGTGATATGCGGTGTAATTCGTGGCCAGAAGTCGAAGGGCTATCGGCTAAGGCTTCATGATCGACAACAGCCAATATACCACCTGGTTTTAAAGTATTGTAAAGGCGTGTAAGAAAGTCATCGCGATTAATTTTAGGCCAGCTATCATTTTTCGGGCGATAGTAAATATCGTGATAGGCGAGGATTAAGAAAATCATATCCGCTGAGTTTGCGGCAAACTGCAGCTCGTTGGCTTCGGCCGTTATTCGTTTTACATTTGCGAGTCGACCCGGTAAAAAACGTTTATTGATCGTTTTTTCTACATAATCAATATAAGCTTGATTATTATGCGCAATGACTTCACCTGTCGGTCCTACAACATAAGACAATAATTCCGAGTAGTATCCGTCTCCGGAAAAAACATCAATGACTTTCATGCCTGAACGCACATTAAAAAACTTAAGTACTTGAGCCGGTTTACGGTAGAGGTCTCTTTCGCGATCCAATTCCAGCCGTTCGGGGTGGTTGACCGCCCATTCGATCAATTCATGATCGTGCGTGTGTCCCGGCAGGCCATAAATGCTGGTAAAAAGTATCGTAAGCAACAGAAAATATTTAGGTTTCATCTGTTGATTATGGGAAACTGTGGATAACAGGTCGAGCAGACTTTGTAACACAATATTACCGAGGCTTATCTTGTTACTCAATAATAAGAATTATGTGGTGCGCGGCATAATATATATGCTATTAGCCGTGTTCTTTTTTTCAGTTATGGATGCCTGCATGAAGTGGTTAAGCGCTTTTTACTCGCCATTTCAGGTGTCTTTTTTTCGTGGTGCCTGCTCGCTACCGTTCGTTTGCGCGTGGTTTCTCTATCATGGTCACGTTTCTGATTTAAAAACTGACAATTATAGGTGGCACCTTATCAGGGGGGTGGTAAGTGTCCTGTTTTTGGTCGCTGCAGTCATAGGGTTGCGAGAACTAACATTGGCCAATGCTTATGCCATATTTTTTTCTGCACCTTTAATTGTTGCTGTTTTGTCAGTTATTTTTTTAAAGGAACGAGTAGGGGCCCGTCGTTGGTCAGCGATATTAGTGGGCTTATTGGGTGTCATTGTCGCTTTGAATCCGGGTAGTGGTAACTTTTTTTCACTGGGGGCATTTGCATGTCTATTGGCTGTTATTGGATACAGCGTTGTTGTCATTATTATTAAAGTGATGTCGGCGACAGAAACAACTTTTGCTATGGTATTTTATTTTTTGTTGGCATTGACTTTAGGGTGTGGCCTTTTATCGCTATTGGAGTGGCGTTCTATACAACCACAACATTTTCAAATATTGCTGATATTAGGAGCGAGTGGTGCCATTGGACAAATTTTTATTACCGAGTCTTTTCGTTTGGCTCCCGTTTCTTTGGTGGCTCCATTGGATTATTCCAGCCTGATATGGGGCAGTGTTTTCGGATTTGTTATTTGGAATGAAGTTCCTGGTGGTTATGTTTGGACCGGTGCTGCTATTATTATATTGAGTGGACTTTACTTGATGTTTCGCGAAACAAAAGTTAATAATGATGAGAATTAATTTCGTTTAAACCCGCAAGAGAATAATTAGCGCTGTAATGAGATATTTAATTAAAATTGTTTTATTGATTTTTATAAGTAGTAGCCACGCATACAACCAAGAAGCTTTTTCTATCGTTCGTGCAGAGCTAGTGCAAGGCGGATACTTGATTGGGCAAGTTGGTCGTTCGGTTAAAATTCAATTTGAAGGGCGCGATGTACTGGTTGATGATGAAGGCGTATTTATTATTGGATTTGGACGTGACTTTAAGTCACAAGCAAATTTAAAGTTTTTATCAGCAGATAAAACGGACAGTTATCCGCTGACGATTGAGCCTAGGCAGTGGCAAATTGAAAGAGTCGATGGCTTACCCCCTTCTAAGGTAACACCCCGTTCACCAGAAACTCTTAAACGTATTGCCGATGAAGCAAAGCTTATAAAATCAGCTAGAGAAAAAATTTCCGCTTTAACCGCGTTCAAGGTACCTTTTAAAATGCCGGCCCAAGGCCGAATCAGTGGCGTGTACGGTTCTCAAAGGATATTAAACGGTAAACCCAGGCGTCCACATTATGGACAAGACATTGCTGCGCCTGTAGGATCTCCGGTGTACGCACCGGCATCGGGTGAAGTAACCTTGGCGCATCCGGATATGTTTTTTTCTGGTGCGACCATCATTATTGATCATGGACTTGGTTTATCATCGACTTACTTGCACTTAAATAGCGTTACGGTGAAACCAGGAGATAAAGTAGAGCAGGGCCAACAAATTGGGACAATTGGCCAAACGGGCCGTGCTACTGGGCCACATTTAGATTGGCGCATTAATTGGTTGGATCAACGTCTCGATCCAGCTTTGTTTGTAAAGTAATCGGAATAAAAAACGGTTTTACATAAATGAATAATAACTACATGAGTAATGAGATTGACGTAGCAGTAAACGGTAACACTGAGGCAAACGGTAATGTGGAGCCTCAGCGCAAGCGATCCAAAAGGCCAGGTGTTCGTATTCATTGTGATACGGATCTGGTTCAAATTATGCCGGATCCGGAATTACCCGAAAAAGCAGCGTGGTATGGTGTGCAAAATGACATGTTGGTCATGTGCAATGAAGTTTACCCCGATAATATGAAACTGGCGTTTAGTCTTGAGTCGAGTATGCGCTATGAAGTGATCCGGCCCGATCATATTTATTACGATCAGGTGATGGAACGAATGGAGTTTCGTACGTTGCGTTTTCTCGAATTAAATCGCAGTCCCGGACAGGGTATTGTTATTCGACTACGCCCCGGAATTGATCCTGCTGATGGGCTGGAAGATTTGCATACAAATGGCATGCTGATTAAAACAGCGACCGGCAATTATGATAATGATTACAAGTCGGTTATTTGTATTAGTGCATCGGATATTTGGCAAATTATGCGACTAGAGCTGACCAATTACATGCATTCATCGCGTAAAAAGTTTGTTCCATATTTTCAGTACTAAAATAATAAAGCAATAAAAAAGCCCGGTAAGTCCGGGCTTTTTTATTGCTTAGGATTAAATCAGTCTTTGTGTTTCGCCGCTGCAACTCGTTTACGAGCTAATTCATCGGCGACAACATTGGTCGTTTTATTTTCTTTCTCTGCCGTCGCAAACACTTCTTCTAACGTATTATAGATTTCGTCTACTTTACGCAGAGCCGCATCACGATCGTAGTTTTCTTCGAAAGAAACATTAATGATACCACCAGCATTAATGATGTAGTCGGGTGTGTATAAAATTCCACGTTGTTTCAGTTCATCACCGTGACGATCTTCTGCCAGCTGATTGTTCGCTGCACCTGCAACTACGGTTGCTTTCAGCTTTGGAATAGTGACATCATTTAATGTTGCACCTAAAGCGCAAGGGGCATAGACATCAACGTCTTGTTGGTAAATTTCGTCTTTGTCTACTGCAGTAGCACCAAAGTCATTCACAATACGATCAATGGACTCTTTATTGATATCCGTGACAAACAATTGCGCTCCTTCGCGAGCGAGGTGTTCGCATAAATATTGGCCGACGTGTCCGAGCCCTTGTACGGCTATTTTAATATCGGACAAGGAATCTTTACCCAGTCGATGTTTTACCGCAGCTTTCATTCCCATGTAAACACCGTAAGCGGTGACCGGAGAAGGATCGCCACTTTTTCCTTCTAGACCCAATACATGGTTTGTTTCTTTGTGAACCATTGCCATGTCGTCTGGGTTGATACCAACGTCTTCAGCAGTGACATATCGACCTTTCAGGTTGTCAACAAAACGACCAAAAGCGCGAAACAATTGTTCAGACTTCATCGTTCGCGGATTTCCGATAATCACGGACTTTCCACCGCCCATGTTTAAGCCAGCCATTGCGTTTTTGTAAGTCATACCTCGTGATAACCGTAATGCATCGATTAAAGCACCTTCGTCCGAGTTGTATTCCCACATACGACAACCACCGGTTGCAGGGCCTAACGCGGTACTGTGAATGGCGATAATTGCTTTCAAGCCCGACTCGGCATCGCTGCAAAACACGACTTGTTCGTGTTCATCATAAGCACGCAGATTAAAAACTGCCATAAGATGTCTCCTGATAATGGAATGCGTGAGAGGGGATCACCAGGATCCCCAAAAAGCAGATACGGTTATCCGATATTGAATTCAATACCTTGGGCAAGAGTAGGTTTGTCGCCCCAGAAAATGGTATTGGTTTGACGACGCATATAAGCTTTCCAAGAATCGGAACCGGCTTCGCGACCGCCACCTGTTTCTTTTTCACCGCCAAATGCACCACCAATTTCGGCACCGGAAGTTCCGATGTTGACGTTTGCAATACCACAGTCGCTACCGGCAGCAGACAAGAATTTCTCTGCACTTTGCACATCCATGGTAAACATGGCCGAAGATAATCCTTGTCGAACAGAGTTGTTCAGTTTGATGGCTTCTTCAATGGTTTTAAAAGTCATGATGTAACAAATGGGGGCAAACGTTTCGTTTTGAACGGCTGGCCAATGATTTTCGGCACGTATTATAGTTGGTTCAACAAAGTTACCAGCGCCTTCGATGACTTTTCCGCCATATAACACTTCACCACCTTGCTCGACTGCAGCGTCAACGGCAGCTTTGAAATTATTAACCGCAACTTGGTCGATAAGCGGACCCATTAATGTATTCGGATCGAGAGGATCACCAATTTTCACTTGGCCATAGGCATTAACCATAGCTTCAATGACTTGATCGGCGATGTCCTCATGAACGATTAAACGGCGAGTTGTCGTACAGCGTTGACCACCAGTACCTACAGCACCAAATGCGGCTGCGGGAATTGCGTGCTCAAGACGAGCAGACTTATCGATGATCAGTGCGTTGTTACCCGACAATTCCAACAAACACTTGCCCATACGTTCGGCAACTTTTACACCAACCATTTTGCCAACAACGCTGGAACCAGTGAAGGACATCTTCTTAACACGACTGTCATTGATAAATGTTTCGGCTAGCTTATTATCGGCACCATCAACAAAAGTATAGAAAATGGGTAAATATCCATTTTCTTTCATAACTTGGTTGCAGATGTTCTGAACAGCGATTGCTGTAAGTGGTGTTTTAGGAGAAGGTTTCCACACGGTTACATTTCCGCAGATGGCTGCAATGAATGCATTCCACGACCAAACCGCAACGGGAAAGTTAAATGCAGAAATAACACCTACGATACCGAGTGGGTGCCATTGTTCATACATGCGATGTTCCGGACGTTCGGAATGCATGGTGTTACCATAAAGCATACGCGATTGACCCACGGCAAAGTCTGCCATATCGATCATTTCCTGAACTTCGCCGTCGCCTTCGGCTTTAATTTTTCCCATTTCCAAAGTCACAAGGCTGCCCAGAGCGTCTTTTTTAGCGCGTAGTGCTTCGCCCATTTTGCGAACGACTTCACCACGAATAGGGGCAGGTACTTTGCGCCATTCTTCAAAGGCTTTTTCGGCATTTTTTATAATTGTTTCATAGTCGGCTGCTGAAGCGGCGTAAACTTTGGCGATCAGCTCACCGTTGGCAGGGTTAATTGATTCGATAACGCCATGGTCCTGGGTTTTACTCCATTCGTCAGTGCTTAATGAAGCGCCTGAGTTGATGGCTTCAATCCCGAGTTCCTTTAATAAATCCATAAAACTAACCTCGCTTAATCATTCGGTTGTGTCAGACTGGTCTTGTGTCAGGTAACTATAGTGTATTCTGGATGCATACTCTTTAGACGCCCACCTTGAAACATGGTTTACCGTTTTGGTGTTGTTATAACCGGTTGATTTCGGTCAAAACAGCGTGAAAAAGATGCCCCAATTTGAGGTGGCGCAACCTTACCACTCTAAAATTCAAATCGCTAGTTTATTTTTAGTGGAAGCCTTGATTTTAGGTTATTTTAGAAGCATTTTTACAGGAAAAGCCGTCAAATCAGCCAATCAAGGCGCTTTTTCTGGTCAGATGAGTTTGGTGCGGGTTGAAGTATGATGCGCTGCCGCATTGGTGTAAAAAAGTGAATAAACAAGAGAAAATTTAATGTTATATCAATTGGGTAATCATATACCAAAGTTCGACTCTAATACCTGCTTTATTGCTGAGAGTGCCGATATTGTTGGGCAGGTGACACTCGGCAGCCATGTGAGTGTTTGGTTTAATGCCGTCATACGTGGTGATACCGATCACATCATTATTGGTGATCGCAGTAATGTACAAGATGGCGCTGTTCTGCATACGGATCCAGGTATACAATTGCAGCTGGGCACGGGCGTGACCGTCGGTCACAATGCCATGTTGCATGGGTGTCAGATCGGTGACTTTTCGCTGATTGGTATTAATGCTGTGGTATTGAATCGAGCTCAGATTGGTGATCATACACTGATTGCAGCCAATACTTTAATCACAGAAGGAAAGAAAATTCCTTCAGGTGTTTTGGTGATGGGAAATCCGGGCAAGATAGTCCGTGAACTCGATGAGCAGGAACGTCAACTGCTCGAAAAAAGTGCCAGGGTCTATACTGATAAGATCGCACAATATCGTGGTCTAAGCAAAATAGCCAACGAGAGGCTCATTGAGCACGGTTAGAGTGAGCGGGTTAACAGGAAACCATCAGGAAAAGTATTATGTCTGCGAAACACGCCTTTCGCATGGATGCAGACTTTGAAAGCACCATTGACTGGTCTACGCTTTCACCTTGGACGCAAAAACAATTGCAAAGTGTTATCGAGTTTTGCCGACAGCATCGATGGCAAATCAGGCACATTAGTGAGTCGCAATCGCGAGTGATGGAACCAATTATAGCTGTTTGGCAGGTGACTTTTGAAAGTCACCACAAGTTAAAAACAGTGTGGGCGATAAGCGGCGATCTGCCCTTGGAAATCATTTCTTATCGTAATGTAAACAGTGCCCGAGAATCGTTATTGCAGTTTTCACGGAAATACTTGAGCCGAGCGCAAAACATGAAGCACAGAGGTGTGGAAGGTGGTGGCGTTGACTTAAGCGAAAAGGATAAATTGTTAGTACAACGATTGGTCAAAGCGGCGGCTGATTTGTTAGTGCTTTACCATGAAGATCAGATTTGGGCAGATGGTAAATAACAGGAGCGGGGAGCGAGGTACGAAAAGCAGATACGTCCGACTGAAAGAGTTATGAATAAAAGTTTTTAAATTTCGCTTGAAAGCGAGAAATTGAGGCGCATAATTTCTCCTCGCTCCTCGCTCCTCGCTCTAGTCTAATACTCCCACCAACAACTTTCCCACCAAGTGAGAAACTCTTCGAAGTCGATGTGGCCATCCTTGTTTTCATCGATAAAGTTGAACCCTTGTTCTGCTTGTTGATTTGTTGATTTAGGTGATAACACTCGCAGCAGTTCGGTAAATTCTTCCAAGTCGATCTCTCCATTGTGATCGCGATCGAAAAACGAAAAATTCTTTTTAATTTCTTCAATTTTACTTTCGGGTAATGGCTTTACATCAGTCATGATTCTATATTCCAAAAATACGTTATTTAAATGGTTGTTTCTTCCTTACGGTAAACAACATTACGTTCATTTAAGTAGTCCAGTACGAATTCGCAGGCATTTTCTAATGCGCCAAATTTTTCTGGAGGGCAGATCCCAGCTTCTGGTGGCTTATGGTTTAACAGGTAGTTAACCGCAGCGGTCGCGGTATAGCCCGTCGTTCTCGACATGGACGAAACAGCGTTTTCTTTATCGGTTTCATCATAAAGGTTGTAAACGTAACGTTTCTGTTTTCCGTTTTCACTCCCTTCAATGGTCACGCGCATAACGGTGAACTCACTCTCGTTACGTTTTAGTTTCCAATTGTCGATTAAAATACTGGAAGTAAAATCGAGTGGACGAACGGCCGCTCCATTTACTTCAATAGGCTCTTCAGAAAAAAATCCAGTACTGGCCAAGACCTTGATGTATTCAGCATGCCCAGGATAACGCAGTGTTTTTTCTTTCATATTGGGAATGTGTGACATCGTGTTCAGAAGAGTGCGTAAACCATCGGTATTAAAGGCCTCAAGAGTGCCTACTTTGTCGAACTGAATGAGTTCGCAATCGGTTAGTGGCTCTCGCGTCACTTCTTTGCCATTTTCAACGTATCGTGCCGGACGAGTGTATTCTTCAATCACATCAATGGGAGAAAAAGGTGCTTTGTATTCAAATGGCCAGTTGCGCGCTTTTGGTAATCCACCAACCAGACACTCAAAGTTTTCTACCGTCATAGTTTCGTTGTGATGGCCCAATAAAATGTTATCCATACCGGGAGCAACGCCGCAGTCGACAACGGCAAAAACATCGTTTTTCTTTGCCAAGTAATCAAGATCCATGGCATTTTCAGGAAAAAAGGAAATGTCGACAGCGGATTTTTTGTGACCGAGTACGGTTTTTAATACTTCAAATCCCATAAAACCGGGAACCGCACACACGACCAAATCAGCGTCAGCAATGACATCGGCTACAGCATCCGGATCCGATAAGTCTGCCACCGTAGTTTGAATATTATCAGATAACTCTTTAAGCTTTGCCAACGACTGCTTACTTTTATCGGCTGCGATTACCTGATGCTGTTGTGACAAATCGCGTGCCATAGCACTGCCGACCATTCCACAACCTAAAACGCAAATTTTTGACATATTATCTCCCAATTTATAATGCTGCGTTTTCCAAGGACTTGTTATCGTAAGGACGGATCTGAATGACCAATCCAAACAGTGGATGGTCAAAATAGTGAATTTCTCCACTGCGAACACGTCGTGACTGAAAAAGCGGATAATTGAGCAACCTATCAACCGTTGTCGTTTGTTTTTGTTGCGCAAATACATCGTCGGTTTGATAGCTCCAGCTAAAGCTGGACTCATAGTCGGTCTTCATTTTTTCATTCTCAGTGAGTCCGAGTAATGAAGAAGATAAGTTGGAACTGATGGCTGAAATATCCAGTTCTTCTTGCCCAGGAATTCGAAGTATCAACTGAGTATTAATGTGCAGATACCGGCTCAGGTAAACCTGAATGGAACCATCCACTTCAGGAACCGGCAGATAAGGCGAAGGTAACTGTTCTGAAGGGTAGGAGGACGTTTCGGCTCCTGAATGAATCGTTTCGGTACTTTCTAATTGGGGTGGTGCGCTTTCCATCGCTCTAGTGTTAATACCCATTTGCTGTAGCATTGCATCTTCTGCGCGAGATTTTCCGCTCACTTCAAATTGCTCTGAGTAGTCTTTGCCACCAACAATACGTACCCAATGCGCATGATTTTTGTCTTTTACAGGTTGTCGCCAACCAATGTGAGTCAATGGTTGATATTGTGAGCTCTTGGCCAAAGATTGAAACACTTGGGTCAGTTGAAGCTGCTCGTTGTTTAATAATTGAAAAGATAAGGATTCACTTTTGGTCAGTAAATCGTCAGTTTTTGGGTGTGGCTGATTTTCATCGACTTTCAGTGGATCGATTGGTGCTGGATATAGCTTTTCAGTCACGAAGTCGTGCAGAGCTTCGGGAAAGGTAAGCTCTACTTTGGTGGGCCAAAGTTCTTCATCGAGCCTGGCGTATTTGTTTTTGAAGACGATGACTTCAATATCAAACCAGCGGTCACCGTTTTGTGTAGCTCCCAAAGAGGGATAGAAACAACCGGTAATCAATACAACGATCAAAAATTTGAATAATTTATATGCCATAATGTTGCACTGCTTAAAACAATTGCCTAAGCCTACCGTTAGCTGCTGATGGTTTCAATCAAAGTTTCGATTTCATGCCATCGTTTTGCTGCATCTTCAAGAGGTCGGTTAACTTTTAAGCGGGTCCCTTTTTCGAGCCGGTAACGAGAAGGGTTGCGCTGGATCATCTGAATAATCACGCTGGGGTTCACAATGGTGTCTGGGTTAAACTCCAGAGTCAGTCCATTGTCATTTGCGGTGAGCTTATGGATTCCGAGTGGGGTAATTCTCAGTTTTAATTCGGTAAGCTTAATTAGATTTTTCAGGGCATCGGGCAATAGTCCAAATCGATCGATCATTTCTACCTGAATATCACGTAATGCTTGTTGGTTTTTACAGCTGGCAATGCGTTTGTACAGTGTTAAACGGGTGTGTACGTCCGGAATGTAGTCATCCGGTATCAAGGCTGCCAGCCCAATTTCAATTTCGGCTTGTTGTGAAAGACTTTCATTTAAGCTTGGTTCTTTGCCTTCTTTTAATGCGGTAACGGCATTTTCCAACATATCCATATACAAACTGAAACCAATAGATTCCATTTGACCACTTTGATCGTCACCAAGAATTTCGCCCGCACCACGAATTTCCATATCGTGTGTGGCAAGTGAAAACCCGGCTCCAAGATCTTCCAGCGATGAAATGGCATCCAATCGTTTTTTTGCATCGCGGGTTATGGTTTTTATGGAAGGCACCAACAGGTACGCATAAGCCTGATGATGTGAACGACCAACACGGCCTCGTAGTTGATGCAACTGAGCCAACCCGAGTTTATCGGCACGATCCATAATGATGGTATTGGCATTGGGTACATCGATACCGGTTTCGATGATGGTTGTGCATAACAAAACGTGAAAGCGATGATGGTAAAACTGCTGCATTACTTGTTCCAACTCTCGTTCACGCATTTGCCCATGCGCTACGCCGATATTTAAATCCGGCATCATTTCACGCAATTCTTCTGCACGACGCTCAATCGAGTCAACACTGTTGTGTAGAAAGTAGACCTGGCCGCCACGCAAAGTTTCCCGCTGAATCGCTTCTTTAATTAAGGGTTTATTGTTTTCGCGCACAAAGGTTTTGATGGCCAGCCGCCGTGCTGGTGGTGTTGCGATAATGGAAAGGTCGCGCATGCCGGAAAGTGACATGTTAAGAGTACGCGGGATTGGTGTCGCTGTTAAGGTCAGTACATCCACTTCCGAGCGTAAGGCCTTTAACTGTTCTTTTTGCCTAACACCGAATCGATGCTCCTCGTCGATGACAACCAAGCCTAAATCTTTAAACTTTATGTTGCCTTGAATGAGTTTGTGAGTTCCGATCACAATGTCGACTTTACCTTCTTCCAGTTGTTGTATGACCCCTTCCGTTTCCTTACCGGTACGAAAACGCGATAAAACCTCCACTTTAATTGGCCAATCGGCAAAGCGATCTTTAAAGTTTTCAAAATGTTGTTGCGCTAACAAGGTTGTGGGAACCAATACTGCAACCTGGCGATTATTTTGAACGGCCACAAAGGCTGCGCGCATGGCGACTTCGGTCTTTCCGAAACCAACGTCGCCGCACACCAATCGGTCCATAGGCGTTTCGGCGGACATGTCTTTTAAAATAGCCTCGACGGTATCTTCCTGATCGGTCGTAAGCTCAAATGGAAAGGCGTCGGCAAACTGCCAATAATCTTGGTTTTGGGTTTGGTATTTAAATCCGGGACGCGACGCACGCTTCGCATACAGGTCGAGCAGTTCTGCAGCGACATCGCGTACTTTTTCGGCCGCTTTTTTCCGTTCTTTCGCCCACTGTTCTGTTCCCAATTTATGCAACGGAGCGGACGTATCCGATGCTCCAGAGTAGCGGTGGATCAAATGCAGAGACTGTACAGGAACGTAAAGCTTATCGTTACCCGAATATTCGAGCATCAAATATTCAGCAGGTTGTCGGTTGGCTTCAATGCATTGCAGTCCCAAATAACGACCGACACCGTGTTCAACATGAACCACAGGATCGCCAGGGTTCAGCTCCGCCAAAGAGTGAATTAGCGCATCGGGACTGACGCCTCGATGGGTATCGCGACGGCGGCGCTGCAAAACGTGTTGACCAAAAAGTTCTGCTTCAGCAATAAGAATCACTTCAGTATGAACGAAGCTCTTATCGATGGGAGCAATACAGATTGAAAGAGCTGGTCGTTCCACAAAGACATCTTGCCAAGACTCGAGAGTGACCGCTGATAAATGATAGCGTTGCAGTAATTCAATCAAAGCTTCGCGTCGACCGGCACTTTCGGCACAAAGTACTACCGGCTGCTGGTGTTCATTACAAAAAGCTCGCAGTTCAGCAAGGGGATCTTTGGCTTTATGGTTAACGGTTAACGAGCTAACACTGTTAAATGCAAATCGATTCGCGTCTTTGGCTTTTTCATTATTCAACTCAATACGTGAAAACTTTTTCAACGCGGAATTAAACGCTTCTTCTGGCAGGGCAATTTGCTCGGGTGCTAATATTGGGCGTGTACGATCCCAGCGACGCTCTTCAAACCTTTCGGTCAGATCCTGCCACCAATGTTGTTTACTCTCGTTTATTCCAACCTGGCTTACGATCAGAGCTTTTTCTGGCAGATAATCGAACAAGGAGGCGGTTGTGCTATTAAACAGCGGTAAGTAATACTCGATACCCGCAGGTAATAAGCCGTTAGAAACATCTTGATAGAGGTGACAGTCTTTTAATTCAACATCGAACAAGCGACGAAAACTTTGTCGAAATTGGGTGATGCCTTGTTCGCCGGTGGGAAATTCGTGCGCTGGCAGCAGTTCGAATCGATCGATTTGTTCGCTGGAAAGCTGCGTTTCCGGATCGAATTGGCGAATGCTTTCTATTTCGTCATCGAAAAAGTCGAGCCGGATGGGTTGATTGCTACCCATTGGATATAAATCCAGTATCGAGCCACGCACCGCAAACTCACCATGTTCCATAACTTTATCGACGCAGCGATATCCGGCCGCTTCAAACTTGCTGCGCATGGCCGTGATGTCCATACGTTCACCAGTCCGGAAAGCAAACACATTACCACTGATAAACTCAGGTGGTGACAAACGAATGGCTGCGGAAGTGAGCGCCGATATTACCACACCACGCTGTAGTGAAGGTAAACGGTATAGGGCATTTAGGCGCTCAGATACGATGTTTTCGTGGGCCGAAAAATAGTCGTAGGGTAGGGTTTCCCAGTCTGGGAAGGTCATGATAGGTAAGTCGGGATCAGGGCTTAAAAGGCGAATTTCCCGCTCTAACTGAGTAATTTCGCTGGATTGATTGCACAAAATTAAAAGTGGTGCTTCATGCTCACAAGCCAGTTGGGCCAAAACCAGTGAGCGACTGGCGCCCGGTAGGTTACCCCAGTAGTTGATATACCCCGGTGAAAGCTCCAGTTTCGGCAAGTTGAGATTGAAAGCCATGACCACTCTGAATACGCGTAAAACGGCTCATTATAAGCAATTCATCACATGATTGCGCGAAGTTTTTGTGTCTTTTCATTGGCTTACGGGTATTTCGCAATGTCTTGCAATGAAGTGGTAATTATTGCAAGCAGAACGAATCCCGATTATGGTTAATTGGTAAGCTCATTGCGTGGTTTGCGATGAGAACAGCGAACGAATACAGTCTTCGACCAAACAAAATCAACGACTTAGTCTAAGATTAGATAGGTTTAACTGAGCAGCAAACTAGAACTGAGGAAACTCAACTATGCACATGACCTTCTTCAATGCCGGTAATTTCCAAGTGCCACGTGCCTTGTTTATTGCTGCCTGGAAAGTCTGGTTTAAACGCTTCAGCGACAATCACTATGCTTGGCGAGAGGGCAAAATGCCTTTGCGTAACCTAGAACTACCAATGCATCAGTTATTGGCTCAGGAGTTTCGTTTTTCAGTGGAGGTATTGTCTCGATTGATGGTGCCTTGGTCCTATCGAGACTGCAGGCAAGTGACGGAAGACTTAATTCGACTTAACCCTGCGGTGCTGCGTCCAGTTGAATGTGTTTGTGAACAAACGGGCGACGCCATCGAAGGTGTGCGCTTAACCGATCAGGCTCTGGATTATTGGGACTCGCTGACTTATAGCGAGCAAGATCTTTACCTTAATTTTGCTGAAGCACGTATTCAGGCCGATATTGAAACGCCGTCTGATGAACCTTGTATTCTCGACGATGCCGGTGTTGAAATCATTGGGGAAGATATTTATCCGCCCTTCGTGCCCGATAAAAATGCTGCCGATGATGAGTTTATCCGCGCGATGGTGGCCTGGATTGATGAGGATCCATTTCAACCCATGTATCAGCGCAAACCGGTCGGTGATGCAGTCAGTGGCTGGCACGATCGATTATTGGCGTTTTTTTGGCCTAAGCCTCGTACGGGCTATTTGGAGTACAGCTTTAGTGCAAGCCCATTGGTGTATCGAGCGGGTCTGCTTGCCGAATTAGTGGAGTCTAAAGTCGACTGGAGCTATGACGACAAACAGTTGGCTATTAAAACCGCCAATGAAATTTTTATGCTAGCCGGCGTGCCGCAAAGAGACGTTACCTGGCAAAACGTGAAAGCGGTGATTGAAACGGCACTGGATGGAGATGAAAATTCGAACGCAAAAATGAACAGTGGCTGGACGTATCTCGCGAGTCTCGCAACGGCTAATTTTGAACATAAAGAAGGGCATTTACCCTTGGTTAGCTGGAACAGTCGGTGTTCCAGTTCAGTCATTTCTCGGTTGGACTTTTTAATGGTCGAGGCTGGGGTAGAGTCGCTGGGTGATCGATTTCGTAATATTGGGACCATTCCAGGCTGGGGTGGAACCAGACCACGCGAATATACATTAAACTGGCCATCCGCTTATCGCAGTTGGCCTTCCATCTTTGCAGCAGGGCGGCTCGTTCGAAAAATGGTTCATTATTTGAATACGGAAACTCATACAGATGGTCGACTTAAATACCGTCAAATGCCGATAGCGGGGGGCAAAACAGGACCTTGGACATCGCGCGGTGTGCAATTGGTGTTGTTTTTTGATGGGTATTAATCTGACATGGTCAGATTCGTTTCGAGAGACGAGTAGCGAGTTTCGAGTAAAAAACTCCAAGATTCATTTGACTAAAAGAGTCGGGGTTTCAGAATGACCCTCGTAACTCGTAACTCGTAACTCGTAACTCGTAACTCGTAACTCAAAGGTCAGCGTTGCGACTTATAACCGACTTTCATATAATCCGCCCACCCTTTGTCCTAAGCAGAAACTCCTATGGATCTTGAACAGCTGGTTGGTGCCATGACACCGGAAATCTACCAGAATATGAAAACCGCGGTAGAAATTGGCAAGTGGCCAGACGGCACAGTGTTAACCAATGAGCAGAAAGAAGCCGCCATACGAGCGGTAATGCTATACGATGCACAGAAACACGGTGAGCATGATGAACCTTTTCGGGTGAAATCTGACGGCAGTGTACAGCTCGGTAAGGAGCAGGCAACACGTGCCATGGTTGGTGCAGCGAGTGTGATTTTGCAAACACGATTGGACGAAGAAGAATAATCCATTCTTGAATTCATTTTTCCGAATTCAGGATAGTTAATCGATATCTAACTTTTACGACTACCCAATACAGGAACAGGCAATGCTTAAAACCATCGTCAGGAAGGAACATAAAAACCAGTGGGAAAGACGCACACCACTGACGCCTGCAGCCATCGAAGAACTCAAACAAAACGGTTGCACCATTGATGTTGAACATTCCGATATTCGTATTTTCAGCGATTCCGATTACCAGTCAGCCGGCGCTACTCTAGTCAATTCTCCGGAAGACTATGAATTGGTGGTCGGCATCAAAGAGCCACCGGTGAGCGCCATCAAACCAGGGCAGGTGCATATTGCGTTTTCGCACACCATTAAAGGTCAGGAATACAATATGCCATTGCTACAAAAGTTTATTGATAGTCGTGCTACCTTGTTTGATTACGAAACCATTGTGAATGAGCGCGGCGCTCGTACAATTGCCTTTGGGCGGTTTGCCGGAATTGCCGGCGCGATTGATACCTTTGCCATTGCCGGCGAAAAACTGGCGTTGATCAATAAACAAAGCGACTTGGCGTTAGTTAAGCAAACGGTAAAATATCAGGGCATTGAAGACATTAAACAAAGTTTTGCTCAACTTGATTTACAAAAGGGCGAAGCATTACGCATTCTTATTGTGGGTACCGGAAATGTCGGCAAAGGTGCTGAAGAAGTGTGCCGCTGGTTAAAACTACCCAAAGTGGACATTCATTCGATTGAAATGGGGCATTTGCCAGAAGGCAGTTGGTATACCGTGGCCAGCAGTCGTCATATTAATGCAAGAAAAGACGGCAAAGATTTTGAGTTTGATGATTTTGTTGCTAAAGGAAACGATGAATACATAAGCACTTTCGACAAGTTGTTGGGTAAGTTCAACATTTTAATCCAAACACCTTACTGGACAGAAAAGTACCCCAAGCATTTGGATCGTGCGCGCATGCAGGAGCACAAAGCCAAATTACCTTGGGTGATTGGCGATATCAGTTGCGACATTAATGGCTCATTAGAGTGCACAAAAATAGCCAGCACGATTGATGAGCCTGCATTTACCTATAATCCAGAAAACGATGATTATAAAAACGGAATTTCTTGGGATGGCCCAACGGTAATGTCCATTGATAACTTGCCGTGCGAACTGTCACTGGATGCTTCAGAACACTTCAGTTCTATTTTGAAAAATTACATGCCGCACTTGATGAACCTGGACTTGTCTCTCGATTTCGATGATTTGGAGTTGCACCCGGAACTCTATCGCTCTCTTATTGTTTACAAAGGCAAACTGACGCCAAACTATAAGTATCTAAAGCAATATTTATAAGTCGATTAATGGATGATTTTGAAGGCCGGAGTGAATGCTCCGGCCTTTTTGTTTAAATTCATTAACTCGAATTTGGAAAAGGTAAAACCGCGGTATAAAGCAGAAAGCAGCTTTTTTGACTATCTGGGCTTTATCCTTTTTTGGGGTTAGATTAATAGAATCGCTGAGGTGGCGAGTCGACAATGTCTCAAGCTAATTGCAGTTCTGTGGTCATTAAGTTGCCTTATACACTATGGTATAAATAGCACCCTCAAAAACTTCTGACACAGGTGACAAACATGGATGTTAAACGAACGCTTAATGCGGGTGACAAAGGTACACGAAAATACCTGGATAAGTTTGGCCAAAACTTACTCAATGTTCGCTACCGCGAAGACAAAGAACAAAAAGTGCGTTACACCACTGTTGAGATCATTGTCGACGCCAAACCGATTGAGTCCGATAATCCTCAAATTTACGCCAACACTCGACTGATGCAAGAAAATGTTTTTCTGCAGCTTGATCATCGCGACAATGAGTTACGCGAAAAAATTAAAACATTCGGTGGCAAGTGGAACAGCGATAAAAACCTTTGGCAGTTACCCTTACATTACGTTATGCGTTTGGGGTTGGCAAAGCAGATTGTTCGTTGTTAAGGTTAAAACGGCACTATTTTTCGATTCCGAATCAATTTTCCATTAATGTCAGGCTCTTGGTTAATAATCCACTTTATGCTGTCAATGCCTTCATGTGGACTGAGTGGTGCGTTGGGTCCCCCGAGATCCGTTCGCACCCATCCAGGGCAAACGCTGTTCACGTGAATACTCGTATTTTTATACCAAGCTGCAAGATAAACTGTCATCGCATTAACCGCTGCTTTTGAAATTCGGTAAGCGGGCGCTCCGGGTTCCATTTCATTGAATGCACCCATCCCAGAAGTCAGATTAATAATGTCTGCACGAAGTGTTTGGTCTAACAAAGGCGATAGATAGTGAATCACACTATAAATGCCTGCGACGTTTAAATTCATTGTTTTTTTAAACGTATCCACGTCCGAGTAAAAAGGGTTGATTTCATTGTCTTTATGCCATCGATCGTATACCGCTCCAGCGTTGTTGATCACAACGTTGAGCTTCAACTGCTTTATTTTAAGTTCTTGCGCGACGTTTTCGACACTTTGCTCATCAGTAACATCGAGTTGATAAACATCAATGTCGTCACCAAGCTTTTGTGCTGCGATAATACCTTTCTGATAATCTCGAGCGGTTAATATTATTCGATGACCATCACTGGCCAGTTCTTTTGCGGCTTGAAAACCCAATCCCCGATTGGCTCCTGTGATCAGAATGGTTTTGCGTTGGTACATAATTAAGAACTGAACAGTATCGTAGCTTTAGTGTAGACCAGAGTGATGACTTTCATAAAAGAGATGTGAAATGGGGTATAAAGTTTTCGGTTGAGACTTCTAGTATAAACAGGTAGCTTAATGGCTATTGGATAGTCACTCAGAGGAAAGCCAATGAAAAAACTGAAAAATGAAAAGGAATTATTGAAAAAAGCACTGGAAGTTGGCGAGCGCTATGCAAAAAATCGGGGCTATAAAGGGTTTTCACCAACCATGTCGGCCAATCAAAAAGTGGAGAGCCTTTACCGACTGTTGGTTCTCGATAATCTCATACAACCCATGGCTGAGGAGCAAGAAAATACATTATCCATGAAGCACCGCTTGGCAGTCTGGATTTCTCATCAATTGCCAAAGGATCATCCATTGGTAAATTAATAAAATTCGTTTTTATGGTTAACGAGAATAGTATATGTGTATTCGAATCGTACAGTTGGGAACTCCAAGAATCATGGAAGAGGGTATTCGCATTGGTACCGTGCGACGCCCTCCCAGAGGTGTGCCTAAAGCAGAATACGCGAGTCGGAATTTCTACGATGTTTGGCAACCTTTGTTATCGCCATCACCCGAACTTATGGCAATAGGAAAAAGTGCAAAAACAGAAGCGGACTGGTCAGGTTTTTATAGAAAGTTTCGGAAGGAAATGCAGTCGCCCGACGCGAGTCGTTTACTTGATTTACTCGCTGCGCTTTCTCATACTACGGATTTTTCTGTCGGCTGCTATTGTGAAAGTGAAAGTCACTGCCACCGCATTGTGCTGCGTGAATTGTTGAATGAGCGTGGCGCGGATGTTGTTTGAGTTTTTCTCTTATTGCTATTTTTCCTGCTGACTACAATGGATTTTACTGTTCGTCAACTTTCTAGAAGCCATCTCAAAAATCTCTTTCGCTGCTTATACCGCGTTGCGGAGGTTTGTCTGGCACTAATCTATTGGATGTAAATTCTGATTTTCCGAACGTCTGCGCCTTGTTTAAACGACAAAACTCAATTTTTGAGATGGCTTCTAGTGTTGTTAAGAGTGCAACAGTAAGAGTATCGAATTTATATCTATGCTAGTTCACTTCTCATAATTTGAACTGCTTATCACCGTTAAAACCCTCGCCCACTTTCTTCTTTGAGTAAGCACAGCCGAATGCAGATTGTCAATGTGTCTTTAGGTGTATAGGAATATGAGATGTCGCTGCTTTATTATTCCGGCATCACCGGTGAACATAAATTAAAAGTTCAGTTTAAACATGAGGAAAGACGAATGTCTGTTTTAAAAATAAAAAGTAAGGTATGTCTTTTATTAGGCTTTATGACTTCTGGTGCTGCGATTAATGAAGTTTCAGCCGCTCCGGAGCAAGTGTTAGTAGAAAAAGTGAGATACTGTCGGCACGCCATTACCTGTAATGGGAAAACACCTTTCGAGTTTAGACACTGGGAGCAAAATAAAGTAGCGAAAGATAAGCAGAAAAACACCTACCTAGCGCGTTACGTGGAGCCAGCTAAAGATCAAGTGGAGCATTTGGTTTTTATTTCGGGTGGGCAGCGTTTTGGAAATGGGCTATCAAATTTGCTAACCGGTCAGGTGGAAGATTTTGCAAAGGAATACAGCAAAACACAAGCTTCACATGTATTTAATATGAACCAAGATTCTTTAGCCTTTCGAATTTTTGATGAGTTTATCCGCTTAGAAGATAACACGTTCGCTGGATTGGCTTGGGATGCGCGATTTAATTGGGGATTCACAACGGATAATAAAACTGAAATTGTCAATGCCTATTATGATTGGTTAAAAACAAAGTTTCACTCTGAAAATCTTCGCTCGGTATATTTAGTTGGCCATAGTCGAGGAGGTGCGCTAGTCACACATTTGGCCCAACGATTTAAGCGAGATTATCCGAATGTTCCATTAATAGTGCAAATGTTTGATCCAGTCGCGAATGTAAACCAAAGTGAATTAGCCGTGACCGAAAACACCGTGCTTAATCCTAATGCAAATGATGCGGATTTTTTCGGATACCAAACTGATTTTAATAGAGTGTTTACGAGCAGAAACAATTTAGAAGTATTCAATATGGTTTCTGGAGCTCAATTTTTAGATGAGTGGATTGATAACTCGGCCAATCAAGTTCGGTCTTATGTAAGTGATGCAAATCAGTCCGACACAGTTTTTGATAATGGCTGGTACAGACAACGTTGGATTTTTATGGGGCACACGCAAATTGCACAAGAACCGATAACGATTCAACTTGCGATGAATCATTTAGTAAATGAAGGGCAACCAATGATTGATGGATATGTTTCACCTGCTGACGTTATTCGCGCGGTTTGCAATGTGTCGCGTACTTATGGTGAAGCGCCTCTTACCGTTAGTTTTAATGCAAGTGGCTCGCAACCCTCTGAAGGCGCTAACATGAGTTCTTATCGATGGTTAATTGATAGAAACTTAATGAACACTCGTGATGGCTATGGACCTCATACGGTAACTTTTAATAATGAAGGCACCCATACGATTTCATTGTCTGTCACTGATTCCAGTGGTCAGTATCACTCTGACACTTGTGAAGTTCGTGTAGGAAATACTGGCGATCCGCTGTAGTCGGGGCGCTTAAATTATACGTCTTACGCTTTCATTAGCGTAAGACGTTTGCACTCGAATATAAAATTTATTCGTAAAAACGAACGTAGTCGACATACATACGTTGCGGAAACATGCTGGATGAGTCTGGGCTTCCTGGCCAATTACCTCCTACTGCGAAATTTAATAATAGAAAAAATGGATTGTGAAACTCGCTGGTTCCATTGACACCATTAGAAATACTCGCAACATGATAAAGTTCATCATTGAAGTACCAGCGAATTTCATTCGCATCTCGTTCAATTGCATAAATTTGATATTTAGAAGTATCTGCACTTGTCGATCCACCGTAACTGGCGTATTGATTTCTATGGTCTTGCCAATGAATGGTTCCGTGAATTTGAGACGCGTTATTAACGTGTTCCATTACATCTATTTCACCGCAGGCGGGCCAACCGACATTGCCAAAGTTACTGCCTAGCATCCAGAATGCAGGCCAACCACCTTGCGTTTGAGTGAGTTTAATGCGTGCTTCAATTCGGCCGTATCCAAACTCTCTTTTATCGCGAGTGATCATTCGAGTCGATGTATATTGACATGGCCCGTACCAACATTGGTGTCCACCTTCCCGTCGTGCTTCAATCACCAATACATTGCTTCCTGCGTCGTTATCAAACTGAATAAAAGCATTGTCACCATTGGTGTAATATTGCAGTTCATTGTTGCCCCAACCTTGACCTCCGGTTTCAAAAGTCCAATTCGATAAATTAATCGAATCAAACTCATCACTCCAAGTAACCTCATGGTTAGTACGACGTACAATGATCGATGATATATTGTCATTAAAGCCGTCGTTAACTAAACAAGTATCCGAAGCGTTTTTAACGATTGATGTGCCTTGGAAATTGTCTTGTTGAAAAAGTACCGCTTCGTAACCTGAAGAAACTTGGATAGAAGATGCATCGTTATTGACAAAACCAAGAGCTGTTAACGTACTAAGGTTATAATCACCTTCATTGAGATGCACAGACCAACCTTCATAATTGCAATGCTGATAAATGATCGTAGCGGTTTCTCCGGAAGGGCTTGGAATAACCTCTACCCAATTGAGGTTCCATCCGCCTGTTGAAGCGTAAACCCCTAAATCGTAGTTACCGGCAGAAACCTGAGCTTGAAATTCAACGGTTTGCCACGATTGCCAACTTCCTGTGTTTGGGATATTAACCGAGCCCAAAACAATGCTGCCGCCGTTTAAATCAATCGAAGCGGATGTGCCGTTGTAGGGGCTGGCCACTCGAAGTTTTATAATGTAATTACCCGATGTTGGAAAGTGAACATTGTTAAATGCCAACCATTCGCTTTTTTCAATCCAACCGACATTAAAACCTCCGTCGACATCACTTGTTGCTTCAATATCGACATCGGTTGAGCGATAGACTCCGCCGTAATTTCCAGGCGTTGTGTCAAAGGCATTATTAAAATCTTCGGCTTGTAATACGGTGGCAAAAGAGTTTGAACAAGCGAGTTGAAGAATGATTAATAATAGAATAAATGGTGATAAGGCGCGCGAGCTGTTCATATTGTTCCCCTTATTGTATTAACCCGGACTTAGTGGTTTCCGTAAAGGGACAACGTTTATTAAAACTCAAAAACGGATATGCACTGCCAGGCAGTTTTGTTTGTATCGCTTTATTCGATAATTTAACGCGTGGATTTATCAAAGTTTTTTGAAAGCGCTTACATGGTTATTTCTAACGTGTTGGTTGGTTTAAGTCAAGTTGTTGTCAAACTATTTTTATGAAGTTAGAAGTGATTCTCTTTATCACTAAAAGCAATATTTTGAGGTTGGCGGATTTATTTGTTGATTGAAAATTGAGCCTGGAAATCCTGAATAAGCAAATCAATAATGTAAGGATCGACACAAGAATGATGAAACTTAATACACAAGCTGATGAACAGTTTTTGATCTTGCCAATAGCGCTTTCCAAAATAGAAAAATGGTTGAGCGCTTTGGCTGTTATTAACGTGAAGGGTTAAACCGGTAAATTGAAGGTTGGGTAAATTTCCAATAAACAGAGAATAGGCAAATAAATCGTTCCCCGTTTTCATAGAGTCGTTTTTACTTTTTTCGATTTCTGTTTGATAGGCTTTGGCAAATTCTGACCAGCTCATTTTGAACGTATTGGGAATAAATGCTTCATAGAAACGATTGCGCTTATTACCACGCGCAATAGGAAAAAGCAAAGGTGGGTTTCTTACTTCAATCCACTGATTATCGATATATCGATAGCAAAATTCTGAGTGGTTTTTTAAAGCTTGAATCAGATGAAAATACAAAAATGAAGTAAAGGTTCCTTCTTCTTGAGCTTCATAGCCCGCTCTTGCGTTGGTGATATCCAACTGTAATGTAATGTCCAGATACGGATTTTGAATGAATTTTGGGTTGGTAAAAAAATCTTGCGCCCACAGCTCATAATTACACAGGGTACTGCGGTCAATTGGGCGTATGTCTAGAGTATTATTTATCATGGCGTTATTTCATTCAATTCGTAAAAAAAAGTACACTTTTTATTGCTGGAGCTATTTTTGTTGAGCATTGGCACTTAATTATTTCAATTCTTTAAACTTTAATTTGTTGGCTCATAATTTTAGCAAAGAAAGTATTTTAAAGAAATGTGTTCGTGTATTAACCAATATTCGTAATTTTCTTTGCAATGACGAAAAATTGAAAGTGTTTGTCGAAAAATTTAAAGGCATTCAGTTTTTTTTTAATATATTTCACATCGAGTTTTAATTGTTTGTTTTTAATTAAACCGATAGGAGCCAGGATAGGTATCAAACTGGCCATTTATGGAAGTTTATGTAAACTAATTCGATAGACCAGAAAGGAGTGTAGGTTTCGTATGGCCAACATTGAAATTTCATCAGGTGTAGTGCATGAGCCTTCAGACGATTTGTGCAACATTCTTATGGCCGATCAGCAAGCTCTTGAAGCCTGGGAAAGTATTACACCTCTTGCTCGTAATGAATGGATCTGCTGGGTTGAAGATGCTAAAAAAATAGAAACACGGAATCGACGATTAGATCGTTTAAGAAATGATCTTAAAAATGGCAAGCGCCGACCTTGTTGTTGGCCAGGATGCCCTCATCGTGAAAATTCGCATAAATAAAATAAGTTTTTGAGTGGGTTGGTTGAGGCTGCTTGACACAAAAACAGTCAAGCTTAAATCTTGCTTTAAGTCATTACCCTTCGGCTTGAAGTTTTGCATATTCTTATAGACAGGAATCTCTATAATCAATATTATTGCTCGTTTTTCAGGCGAACTCTGAAATACTTAGGTCACTTTGTAATATCGAGTTTCCTTTCATGGAAATACCTTTTAGCGAGCGTAGGTCGTTTATGAATAAATTATTTGGTCGAATAATAATCATCTTTTGTGCTGGAATTTCTCTTCAATCCATCGCGACGAGTACTGAAATTGTCACCTCTTTAGACGCTTTCACACCCGTTGTGCCTTTGAACGACAAGTATCTTTTTTCGGCTCGTTCGGCTCAATACGGTGAGGAAATCTGGGTTTCAGATGGCACAACAGCAGGAACGTCACTTTTAGTCGATTCCAATACGGGGCAAGCATCATCGGGGCTATGGAATACTTACTTTGATCGGCCAATTTTCGAACAATTGGGTGATAAATTAATTTTCACATCCGTAGAATGGCCAATGAAAGAGTCGGTATGGATAACCGATGGTACGTCGCAAGGAACCGAAAAGTTGGCTGAAATCGTTTATTGCGAGAATGAGGCTGACGCTTTCTGTGGCGACGGCAGTATGTATTACTACGACTCTCGCATCTCTCAAATGGTTGCGGTTGGACAATACCTTTATTTCTCAGTTGAACTTTCGGATGGGTTCCACATATACAAAACTGATGGAACGCAAGCGGGAACCTATAGAATATCAAACTCGTCGGTGGGGCCAGTTTTAGATATGGTGAGTCATAATGGCGACCTGATCATTCTTTCATATTCTAACTACGGTACTTTGTTTACCGCTCAGCAGGATGTTGTTTACGAAATAATGCGTACGCCAGGAGCTCGAAACATAGCGAGCTTTGGTGGAAACCTTTATTACGTTGACGGAAATAACGATTTAGCGATTACTAAAGTAGCAAGCGACTATTCAGGACTGGAAGTACTTCGAGAGACTAAGCCTGGCACTATCGGCTTTTCAGGTTTTAATTGGGTTACGGTGAATAATTCGCTATTAATAGAACAAGACGAGACGCTTTGGGTTACCGACGGGACTGCAGAGGGCACACATACGCTTGTTGAGCGATCGTCTTACTTTGGGTTTATAAAACGATTTACAAAAGTTGGAAATAAAGTCTATTTCAATAAATCTGGTCAATTGTGGGTAACCGATGGAACGCATTCAGGAACACAGTTACTTACAGAGCATACTGAAACAATTATCCTTCCTCACAGTTTTCATGGAAGCAATTTTTATTTTCTAAAATATTCCAGTGAATCTTCGATTGAACTATGGCATGCCTCTAATAATCAAGAGTTGAGTAAAGTTTCTCAATACCCAATTACAGAAGGTTTCCGGTATTTTAGCGTAACAAACCAAGCTGCGTTTGCTTCATTTGATAATAGCAGTGACACAGGATCGTTATTTACAACACAGCTTACCTCCGACGGTACAGCGGCGACAGGAAGTTCTTCAAGTGGTGGAGCTATCGGTTATTTCGCATTAATATTACTCCTTCGTAGATTTAAGCGATCTTAATTGCTGCATAGAAAAACAAGGTATTGTTGTCTCTGGTAAAGTTAAGCCACTACGAATAAAGAGTAGTGGCTTAATGATTAAGGTTGAGTAGTGATTTATATAGGCGTTTATCGGTTCTGTCTTTCACTCGATAAAGTCAGTTTGTTTTAAGTAATTGCCGAAAAAGTCGGTTGAAATCTTCTTTTGGAGGGCGGGAAACCTTATCCGGCCGATGCAACTTTAACTGGCTGAGCGTTGTATTGGCGAAATGAATCAATTCTTCGTCAACATAAATACTTTGTTGTTCATTTTGGTTTTCTTTGATCGCGATTATTTGCATTAATCGATTAAAAATTTTAGGCTCATTTGTGAGTAAACAGTTCATTAATTCTTGAAACTCTAAGGGTGGGGCAGAGCGGTTTTCTTTTACCCAAACGGCGCAAAGTAAGGTTCGATAAGCGTAAAGTAACCTTTTGGCTGTGAAGGCTTCCTCTTTCGCAACATTGAACTTTTTTAGTGACATTGCGCAATAATGATGGAATGCCTTTACAGGGTTAAATGCCTTTCTTGCAAATTCACTAAGTTGACAAGTTTGTAATTTATTTTGCTGATATATTATGGGAGAGTTTAGCCACTCATGAATAACTGCATTGCCGGAGTACATCAAAGCTAGCGCTTTGGAAAGATCCCATCCGGCAATATCCAACTCGTCAGTAATAGGCTCTTCCAGAGTGTCTTTGCGATCAAACACGGATAAATAGTCGTTGATTGCGTGTGCGTAAATAATTCGTACATCATAGTCACTGTCTTTCGAAGGGAAACCCAAGCTCGGCTACCACTTTCAACGGCAGTGATAATTTTAATGTTTCGTACTTGCTCTAGTTGATTGAGGGAGTCATTAATTTTTTGATGTATGGAGGATTCAATCATGTTGTTTAACTTAATCATCTTCGAGTGATTTTATGATTGCAGATATCTGCTTGAGTGCATTGACTGCTTTATCTTCTTGAATAATAACTGAGTCGATATTACCGTAGTGCTGCTCTAGGCAACTCAACAATAAGGTCTTTATTACCGTTTTATTGGGTTGACTTGGAAGTTTACTCTTTTGATAAATGCTTTCAAGGTGAGCTTCTTTTTTCGCAAAATATTGTTCCAATTGAGCCAAGGTCCATTCTCCACGGCGAATGGATTTTAGCTGTTCCTTATTTCGTTGTAGATCCATTGATTGGTGTTCCAAGAGCTGTTCCACTTCGTCGAGCAATCGAACCACGTGGTAGGCAAACTTCACATCATACCCAAACTCTTCGACAATCGCTTTTCGCTTTCCTTCAGGCTGTTTCGTTCTTATTTTGTGCAACTGCAAATAGGCGTATCCTTTAAACTTCTGCCAACAGCCTTTGTGTAAAAATACAGTTCGTTGTCCTCGTACCATTGTTCCAATGGTTGTGCTGTGAAGTATGCAGTTTTTAGGCACGAATAGGCTGTCGATGATATTGGGGTTATTATCCATTAACAGTCGGAAATATTTAGTGATCGAGTACAGGGTTAAGTCGTACTCACGACCTTTTCCACCTAAAGCCGTTTTATCCCGTATATGATGTTGCTGGAACTGTTCAAACATTTCGTCTTTGTCGTCAAACCCTGGAATTTCTCCTCGTAGATGCGGGAAGAGGACTTCTTTTGGTGGAATTACAAATCCGTAGGTATCCATATCGGAAGTGTTATTGGATACACCGTATGCAACAGAACCCATAATAACCAGGTATTGAGTAGAGTCGGCCAGGAACGAAGGCGGATTAATTAATAGTCTTTTGCTATTGAGCTCTTTGATTAAGTTCATTGTGAGTTATCACGTTGAAAATTTGAAGTTAACTTTCCGTTTAAAGCATCAATGAAACTTCAAATAAAAGCTGTTGAATACTTTGTCGGCTGTCCATTACGGCCAATAAAACAACCTGTTTTTCATTTTCATCTATGGAATAGAAAACGAGGTTGTGTTCATCAACTCGGAACGGACGATACTCACTGATGCCAATAGATAACAACCGATCGCTAACAGGGGATATATAGGGATTTTCACCCAGTGCCTGAGTTACTTTTTCTTTTATAATGCGTTTAGTATCTGATGCCAGTATTTGTGAGTTAAAAAATAAATTAAGCGCTGAAGGGTAATCTTGAATACTGGCGTTGCAGTAATAGTGTACATTGAATCGAATTCCTGACGATTAGTGGCGATTTACTTAAAAGCATCGTCAAGCGAAAGTCGTTCTTTTGCGCCGGAATGTTCAGAGAGTTTCATTAATTTCAATAGGGCCAGAGTTTCCTGCTGGTACTGATAGTTTTCGACACTTTGTACGACATAGCAAGCTTTCCCTTTTTTGGTTACCAGCAGTGGGCTGGAAAGCTCGAGTTTATTTGCATGTTCTTTAAGGTAAGTTACGGTTTCGGTACGCATAATCGCCTTACTTCAGACTAAATTCAGTCTGATTATAGTCTGTTGGTTGCTGATTGACTAGATGAAGAATGTTGTTGATAAGCACGGATAAGGCTTGGGTGTTTTGTCGACAATTCTGCTATCAAAGTTTGACTAATGATCAGTATATGCCTATATTGTCGACAATATTAGCTAAAACCATCCAAATTCATGGCTCAAGTTGCCGAAAAACCCATCACCAACGCCGATAAAACGTTTTTCCAGATGCGAAAAGACATCGTAGAAGGTTTGATTGAGGCGGGTTCCAAGCTCAGCGAAACCGAATTGTCGACAAAATATTCAGTGAGTCGTGCAGTGGTACGCGAGGCAATTAACCGTTTGGAGTCTTGCCACCTGGTTGAGCGTAAAGCCAACGTTGGGGCTCGAGTGGTGGCATTGACGCCAGAAGGGCTTGTGCAGTTATACCAGGTGCGTGAAGCGCTCGAAGGTATGGCGGCCCGATTGGCTGCTACTCATATGACTGATGAAGAAGTTGATGATCTCAATGCTTTGCTAAACTCTTATGCGGAATCGGTGCAAAAGGGTGAAAACTATTACCAAGAAGCAGGAGACGTGGATTTTCATTACTGCATTATTCTCGGCAGCAAGAACAGTCATTTAATCTCGATGTTGTTTGATGGGCTTTATCATTTGGTTCGAATGTACCGCGTTCAGTTGGCTATGGTTGGCCCTAGAGTGACCACTGCCTACGATGAACATAAAAATATTGTCAAAGCAATTTCGAATCGTGATGCGGAGCTCGCTGAAATATTAATGCGCCGACATATTTCGTATACGAAAAACAGTTTAGAAAAGAAATTACTGTAATGCGACTGCATATATCGCGCTAGAGCGAAAAAAATAGTGAAAATTAATTGCTTTAGACGCACTAGAAAAAAGAATTGAAATTAAAACTTAAAACAAGGCTTTTGAAAATATGATGAATACAACTTATCGAAAAAATTTAGAAGGAACATCGTTGGATTTCTTCGATACACGCGAAGCGGTGGAAGCCATTCAATCTGGTGCATATGAAAAACTGCCTTATACGTCGCGTGTTTTGGCGGAAAATTTGGTACGACGATGTGAGCCAAATAAATTAACCGACTCGTTAAAGCAAATTATTGAGCGCAAACGAGAGCTGGACTTTCCATGGTTTCCTGCTCGAGTAGTTTGTCACGATATTTTAGGTCAAACTGCGTTGGTTGACTTAGCCGGATTGCGTGATGCGATCGCGAAAAAGGGCGGCGATCCATCTAAAGTAAACCCGGTGGTACCTACGCAATTAATTGTGGATCACTCGCTAGCGGTAGAGCACGCGGGTTTTGAAAAAGATGCCTTTGAGAAAAATCGTGCGATTGAAGATCGACGCAACGAAGATCGTTTCCACTTTATTAACTGGACCAAAAAAGCGTTTAAAAACGTCGATGTGATCCAGCCTGGTAACGGTATTATGCATCAAATCAATTTAGAAAAAATGTCGCCTGTGATTCACGCGCGCGATGGCGTAGCCTTTCCGGATACGTTAGTGGGAACCGATAGCCATACGCCGCATGTGGATGCATTGGGTGTGATTGCTGTGGGGGTTGGTGGTTTAGAAGCTGAAAGTGTGATGTTGGGGCGGGCGTCTTATATGCGCTTACCGGACATTGTGGGTGTTGAATTGGTGGGTAAGCGACAACCCGGAATTACGGCAACGGACATAGTATTAGCCATTACCGAGTTTTTACGTAAAGAACGTGTGGTGGGTGCTTATCTGGAATTCTATGGAGAAGGTGCGAGTGACTTAACATTGGGTGATCGCGCGACCATTTCCAATATGACACCGGAGTTTGGCGCTACGGCTGCCATGTTTTATATCGATGAAAAAACCATCGACTATTTAAAGTTGACGGGCCGAGATGATGAGCAAGTCAAGCTTGTTGAATACTATGCGAAAACTGCAGGGCTTTGGGCGGATAGTTTGGAAAAGGCTGAGTACGAGCGCGTGTTAAGGTTTGATCTTTCTTCGGTCGGTCGTAATATTGCAGGGCCTTCCAATCCACACCGTCGCGTATCGACATCTGACTTGGCCAAACATGGCATTACTGGAAAAGTAGAGTTGCCAAATGATCAAAACTGGAAGGGTAATATGCCCGATGGCGCTTGTATTATTGCCGCAATTACCAGTTGTACCAATACCAGTAATCCGCGCAATGTTATTGCGGCGGGCTTGTTAGCTCGCAATGCGAATGCGAAAGGGTTATCACGTCGGCCCTGGGTAAAAACTTCGTTAGCGCCAGGATCTAAAGCGGTTCAACTTTACTTGGAAGAGTCTAACCTGTTACCTGAATTAGAGCAGTTGGGTTTCGGTATCGTAGGTTTCGCTTGTACGACTTGTAACGGAATGAGTGGCGCATTGGATCCGGATATTCAAAAAGAAGTGATCGATCGCGATCTCTACGCGACCGCTGTGTTATCTGGAAATCGAAATTTCGATGGTCGTATTCACCCCTACGCAAAACAAGCGTTTTTAGCTTCACCACCGTTGGTGGTTGCTTATGCCATTGCAGGAACGACTCGATTTGATATTGAAAAAGATGTGTTGGGTCACGATCAGAAAGGCAATCCAGTTACCTTAAAAGATTTATGGCCAACCGATGAAGAAATTGATGCAGTGATTCGTGAACATGTAAAGCCAGAACAATTTCGAAAAGTGTACGATCCCATGTTTAATCTGTCTGTTGAGTATGGTGAAGAAACCAGTCCGTTGTATGAGTGGCGCCCTAAAAGCACTTACATTCGTCGTCCTCCTTATTGGGAAGGCGCATTAGCGAGTGAACGAACCATGAAAGGCATGCGACCTTTGGCGGTACTTGGCGATAACATCACTACCGATCACTTATCGCCATCGAATGCGATTTTATCAAGCAGCGCCGCCGGAGAATATTTGGCTAAAATGGGCTTACCCGAAGAAGACTTTAACTCTTACGCAACGCATCGCGGTGATCACTTAACGGCGCAACGAGCCACTTTTGCCAACCCCAAACTGTTTAATGAAATGGTGCGTGATGAAAATGGCGAGATTAAGCAAGGCTCTTTAGCGCGTATTGAGCCGGAAGGTAAAGTCACTCGTATGTGGGAAGCGATTGAAACCTATATGGATCGCAAACAACCCTTAATCATTATTGCCGGTGCGGATTACGGTCAGGGTTCTTCGCGTGACTGGGCTGCAAAAGGTGTGAGACTAGCAGGGGTTGAAGTGATTGTGGCCGAAGGTTTCGAACGCATTCATCGCACCAACTTAATTGGTATGGGTGTGCTTCCTGTTGAATTTACTAACGGTGATACTCGCAATACATACACCATTGATGGAACGGAAACCTTTGATATCGATGGTGATATCGCGCCTGGTGCTGAACTGACTTTAATCATTCACCGTAGTAATGGTGAAACGGTTGAAGTTCCCGTTAAGTGTCGATTAGACACTGCAGAAGAGGTTTCCATTTATTCTGCAGGTGGTGTTTTGCAACGATTTGCACAGGACTTTTTAGAGTCCTCTGCCGTTAACTAAGCCGTAAAATAGGTTTGTTGAGCTTCGCTGAGCAAAGCTCAACAGATCACTTAGTTCAAAACGACCACCTTTCACAGCATTCTACTTAACTTACAATAGGATTTGATTGATGAAGCACAAGCCACAAATAAAAATACCAGCCGTTTATATGCGAGGCGGTACAAGCAAAGGTGTGTTTTTTAATCTGAATGACTTACCCAAAAAAGCGCAAGTTCCAGGAAAAATTCGAGACCATTTATTGCTTCGGGTGATTGGTAGTCCCGATCCTTATGGTAAACACACCGATGGCATGGGCGGAGCGACCTCCAGTACCAGCAAAACCGTGATTCTTTCCAAAAGCAGTAAACCGGAACACGATGTGGATTATTTATTTGGTCAAGTTTCGATTGATAAACCCTTTATTGATTGGAGTGGAAACTGTGGTAATTTGACCGCAGCGGTGGGTTCCTTTGCTATCAGTTGCGGATTGGTAGAAGCCGAGCGCATCCCAGAAAATGGAATTTGTGTTGTACGAATTTGGCAAGCGAACATCGAAAAAACAATTGTAGCCCACGTTCCTATCACCAATGGACAAGTTCAGGAAACCGGCGATTTTAAACTGGATGGTGTTACGTTTCCGGCTGCCGAAGTGCAAGTGGAATTTATGGATCCTGCCGATGGCGAAGGGGTGATGTTCCCCACAGGTAACCTTGTCGATGATTTGGAAATACCCGGTGTTGGAACTTTTAAAGCCACTTTAATTAATGCTGGAATTCCTACCCTCTTTTTAAATGCTGAAGACATTGGTTACAACGGAACCGAATTGCAAGAAGCCATTAACAATGATGTGGATGCACTCAGTCGATTTGAAACCATTCGAGCGCACGGTGCGATAAAAATGGGATTGATAAAGAATGTCGAAGAAGCGGCATCACGTCAGCATACACCGAAAATTGCTTTTGTTGCGAAACCCGCCGACTATGTTTCCTCAAGTGGTAAAAAAGTATCTGCTTCTGACATTGATTTAAATGTGCGTGCGTTGTCTATGGGCAAGTTGCATCACGCCATGATGGGCACTGCTGCTGTGGCAATAGCAACAGCGGCCACCATTCCGGGTACTTTGGTCAATTCAGCAGCTGGTGGTGGTAAGCGTAATTCGGTCACCTTTGGTCATCCTTCTGGCACTTTACGCGTTGGTGCTGAAACCATCGAAGACAATGATGAGTGGATTGCGAAAAAAGTGGTAATGAGCCGAAGTGCACGGGTATTAATGGAAGGTTGGGTGCGTGTGCCTGGTGATGTGATTTAGTTGAGCGTGTAACACCCATCTTTAAAAAATAATGAGAAGCTATTTCAAAAAGGTAGATATGGTATAGCTTTAAAATAAGCGAGGTATTATGGAAGCAACTTTTCTCACCCAGGTTATTTTGCCAGCCTCGCTTTTTATCATTATGTGGGGAATGGGGCTTTCATTAGCATTAGAAGATTTTGGTCGCGTCTTTTTACAACCCAAAGCTGCTATTATTGGCATTTTTTGTCAAATGGTTATGCTTCCACTGGTGGGTTTGCTTATCGTTTATTTGTTTGATCTTTCTGCGGAGCTTGCTGTTGGCTTGATGATTTTAAGCTTTTGTCCTGGCGGTGTAACGTCAAATATGTACAGCTACTTGTCGCGAGGAGATACGGCATTATCGATTAGTCTTACTGCAATAGTCAGTATCGTCACTCCTTTTACCATACCGTTATTAACCGCTGCGACAATGAATGTGTTAATGACAGAGTCTCAAGAGTTTTCCATTCCCATTGTTAAAACAATCGTACAGTTGCTGCTCATAACCATTGTACCCGTCGCAATCGGAATGTTGATGCATCATAAGTTTCCTTTATTTTCAGCTAAGGCAGAAAAGCCTGTGAAAGTGTTATCCATCGTATTTTTATTTATGATCATTGCCGGGATTGTTGTCAATGATTGGGACAACATGGCAGGATATTTTGTTAAAGCGGGTTTTGCGACATTCGCGTTAAATGTCGTGACGTTAACGTTAGGCTATATTGTTGGAAATGTTGCGGGATTAACAAAACCTCAAGCGATCAGTATTGGTATCGAGGTAGGTATTCAAAATGGTACTTTGGCGCTGTTAGTGGCAGGCACTCTGCTTGGAAGCACATTGATGACGATTCCGGCAGTGACCTACAGTTTAATCATGTTTGCAACGGGGGGCGTTTTTGGCTGGTTGGTCAATAGCCGGTGGCTAGGCGTTGTTAGGTCTCCATCCGATGACTTGAAAGGTTCTTAAAGGCCATAAGGTTTTTGCTTAAGTGTTATCCAATGTATTGATCCCAAACTTAAGTAAACCCAGATTCAAAGCAATGAGCGGCAAGCCTATTAATGCAGTGGGATCTTGCGACTCAATTGACTTGAACAAACTGATCCCCAAGCCTTCACACATAAAACTACCAGCACAATTTAACGGTTGCTCTCGTTGAATGTAATTGACGATTTCATTGCGAGTCAATTCCCGAAAAGTAACTGCGGTCATATCCTGGTGTTGAAAGCAGTCTCCAGACTCGGTGGAATAGAGGTAAAGCGCGGTATAAAAATTGACGATGTTGCCTGACATCAGTGTCAATTGCTTAATCGCTTTTTCTTCAGTAATGGGTTTTCCTAAAATCTGTTTGTTGAAACACGCAACTTGATCGGAACCAATGACCAGTGCAGGTTTGTTAACTGTCCCCAACTTTTGAGCGACAGCTTCAGCTTTCATTTTTGCTAACCGTACGGATAATTGCTCAGCTGACTCTTCACTTTGAGAGGATTCATCAATATTTGGAGAGATTAACTGAGCTTTAATTTGCAACTGACTCAGTAATTTCGCACGGTATTGGCTGGACGAAGCCAGAATAATATTCATAATGCACTTTAAATATAGTTATTAACCATTTGATTTTAATGTATAAAAGGCACTTTATAAATGATTTTAAATCGCTGCCACTGCTACTACTCAATTGACACCGTGAATTTGGTAAATTTTTTTGACCTTTCAAGTGTTTATCTATAGAATTGCGCGCCTATGCAAAAAGCCGAAGCTGTGTGGTCCATTAATCCTTTTAAGTTAGCTGAAAACTCTGCGATGACTGAACGTACATTAGCAGTTGCTCAGCTTCCTCGATTATTGGATAGTCTTGCCGAGAAACAGGGTGAAATTCATGCTGTTGTAACCGGTTTGATAGACGAAGATAAGCGTAAGCTATTAAAGTGCACATTAAAAGGCACTGTTACGATGGCCTGCCAAACCAGCTTTGAGTCGTTACCGGTCACAATTGAACGAGAAGTCGTGTTTTATCCGGTACTCTCAGAAGAGGCAATAGCTGCAGCGCCAGACGAATATGAGGCTTTTCTGTTTGACAGTGAAGAGCTTGATTTGGTGAATTTAATTGAAGATGAGCTAATCTTGTCTTTACCAATAGCGGTAAATTCACCAGGAAGCCCACAGCATATGCGCTTTGGGCCGGAAATCGAAGAACAGAAGAGTGATAAGCCAAATCCATTCGCAAAGTTGGCTGAATTGAAATTGGCTAAACAGAATACTGAAGATTAAGCAATTTAGGAGATACGGTAATGGCTGTACAACAAAATCGCAAAACTCGCTCTAAGCGAGGCATGCGTCGCTCACATGACGCTTTGACTGGACCAACGTTATCAGAAGATAACACAACAGGTGAAATTCACCGTCGTCATCACATTACAGAAGACGGTTATTACAAAGGTCGTAAAGTTTTATAAATGATTGAAGCTACCTTTTTGAGGTAGTTTTTATAAAACGTGAATACGATTACATTAGCAGTAGATTGTATGGGGGGGGACTTTGGTCCCCCCGTTTCTGTTGCGGCCTCAATCATTGCATTAAAAAAGCACTCTCATTTGCGCTTGAAGTTATATGGCGACTCCACCGCCATTAACAAAGAAATCAAGTCGCTTTCCGATCCTCTCAAGCAACGTATCGATGTTATTCCGACCACTGAAGTCGTAATGATGGACGACAAGCCTTCAGTTGCTCTTCGAAATAAAAAAGATTCATCCATGCGTAAAGCATTAGAAGCGGTACGTGATGGCGATGCGCAGGCTTGTATTAGTGCGGGTAATACCGGTGCGCTGATGGCCTTGGCACGTTTTGTGGTTAAAATGATACCGGGTATTGACCGTCCAGCAATCATTACTGCCATCCCGACAGAAACCGGGCATACCTTAATGCTCGATTTAGGAGCCAATGTGGACTGCGATTCGGAAACATTATTCCAATTCGGAATTATGGGTTCGGTACTGTCTGCAGCTATAGACAACATCGAGTCGCCTCGGGTAGGGTTGTTGAATGTCGGTGAGGAAGAGATCAAAGGGAACGATCAAGTAAAACAAGCCTCTCAGTTAATGCAGCAATGTGACCATATTAACTATGTTGGCTTTGTCGAAGGCAACGATATTTTTGCTGGTACATGTGATGTGGTAGTAACCGATGGCTTTACTGGTAATAATGTGTTGAAAGCGAGTGAAGGCATTGTCCGTTTACTCGCATTAAAACTACGCTCGGTATTTGAGCGCAACTGGCTGAATAAGTTGGTTGGCGTGTTGATTCGACCGATTTTGAAATCATTCAAAGAAGAAATCGACCCTGACAAATACAATGGTGCGACTTTGGTAGGCTTAAAAGGTATCGTGATTAAAAGTCACGGTGGAGCGTCGGTTAAAGCGACTGTATACGCCATTGAAGAGGCGATTACCGAGGTCGAAAAAGATGTACCACAGCAAATTGCTCACGAAGTAGAACAGCTGGTCAATTACAGGACTATTGAAAATGTATAGCAGAATCACGGGTACAGGCAGTTACCTACCTGAACAAATCCGCACCAATCACGACTTGGAAAAAATGGTCGAAACAAGTGACCAGTGGATTGTGGAGCGTACCGGCATCAGTCAACGCCATATAGCATCCGAGTCGGATACCGCTTCTTCCATTGCTGCAAAAGCCGGATTGAAAGCAATTGAGGCTGCGGGCCTTGATAAGCACGATATTGATATGGTGATTTGCGCAACCGCAACGCCGGATCGTTTATTCCCAAGCACTGCGTGTTTCGTGACTCGTCATTTAGGTTTGGAAGGTGTGGCTGCATTTGATGTTACTGCCGCTTGTGCAGGTTTCGTATACGGTATGAGTATTGCCGATCAGTACATCAAGACGGGCCATAAAAAAAATGTATTGGTTATCGGTACAGAAGTATTGTCTCGAATTGTCGATTGGAGTGATCGTACCACCTGTGTACTGTTTGGTGATGGTGCGGGTGCAGTGGTACTTTCCGCCAGCGAAGAACAAGGTCTGTTATCGACCCATGTTCATGCCGATGGTCAGTATGTCGATCTGCTTTACTCACCCAATGTTATTCGTGGGCAAGAAGAAGGCTGTACACAGCCAAAAGTCTTTATGAGTGGTAATGAAGTTTTTAAGGTTGCTGTAAAAACGCTAAGCAGCATTGTCGATGAAACGCTTGAAGCCAACAGTATGGAAAAGTCCGATGTTGACTGGCTGGTTCCGCATCAAGCGAACATTCGGATCATCCAAGCCACTGCAAAAAAACTGCAAATGCCAATGGAGCAAGTGGTTGTTACCGTCAACAAGCACGGTAATACTTCGAGTGCATCGATTCCATTAGCATTTGATGAAGCGGTAAGAGACGGCCGAATTAGACGCGGGCAAACCGTACTCTTTGAAACTTTTGGTGGTGGATTTGCCTGGGCATCGGCATTACTGAAATATTAATCATTCAGGAGTTTTCTTAATGTCTTTAGCTTTTATCTTTCCCGGTCAGGGGTCGCAAAGTGTTGGTATGCTTTCGAGTTTTGCTGAAAACGAGATTGTCCAATCTACCTTTAAAACGGCATCTGAGGCTTTGGGTTATGATCTCTGGGCTTTATGCCAGCAAGGGCCTGCCGAAGAACTGAATAAAACAGAAAAAACACAACCCGCTTTATTAACCGCCAGCGTTGCATTATGGCGTGTTTGGCGAGATAAAAATGGACAACAACCAACAGTATTGGCTGGACACAGTTTGGGTGAATACAGTGCTTTGGTTTGTGCGGGCGTCTTATCTTTAACGGATGCTGTGAAGCTGGTAGAAGCACGTGGCCAATTTATGCAACAGGCGGTTCCTTCTGGAACGGGGAAAATGGCCGCGATTATAGGGTTGGATGACGAAGCCATAATCGAAGCTTGTAAGCAGGCTGAGCAGGGAGACGTTGTTTCTGCAGTAAACTTTAATTCGCCTGGCCAGGTGGTGATTGCCGGAAATATTGAAGCCGTAGAAAGAGCTATGGAGCTGTGCAAAGAGAAAGGAGCAAAACGAGCCTTGCCATTACCCGTGAGCGTACCTTCGCACTGTGCCTTAATGAAGCCAGCGGCTGATCAATTAGCAACCTTATTAACTCAAACTACTTTTCATTCGCCGGAAATTCCTGTTATCAATAATGTTGATGTCAGTAAAGAATCCAAAACAGATGCCATGAAAGATGCGCTGGTTCGTCAACTGTACAAGCCAGTTCGATGGACAGAAACCATACAATCAATAAAAGAGCAGGGCGTTTCAACTTTTGTAGAATGTGGCGCTGGAAATGTATTATCTGGATTGAACAAGCGTATCTCGCGAGAGCTGACCAGTCACGCGATCCATGAAGCCGATAAACTGATAGAATTAGCCGCAAATTTATAAACGCTAAAAACAACAAACTCAGGAATCCGAAATATGTCTGATAACAGCAAGTTAGCTTTGGTGACGGGCGCAAGCCGAGGTATCGGTAAAGCCATTGCCGAAGCTTTGGGCAAGCAAGGCTTAACGGTCGTAGGCACCGCGACATCAGAAGCTGGTGCAGAAAAAATCACGAAAGCGCTAAAAGATGCAGGCATCGCCGGTAAAGGAATGGTTGTTAATGTTTCTGATGCCAATTCAATTGAGTTGTTATTAAATAACATCAAAGAAGAGTTCGGAACCACTCCAGACATTTTGGTGAATAATGCCGGCATCACGCGCGATAACCTTCTGATGCGAATGAAAGATGAGGAATGGGAAGACATTCTGCAAACCAATCTGACTTCCATTTATCGACTGTCTAAAGCTTGCCTACGTCATATGACGAAGTCACGCTGGGGGCGAATAATCAGTGTCGGTTCTGTCGTTGGTACTACTGGAAATCCCGGACAAACCAATTATTCTGCGGCAAAAGCTGCGGTTATTGGGTTTTCAAAATCCTTAGCCAAAGAAGTGGGTACACGTGGGATCACGGTCAACGTGGTTGCTCCTGGATTTATCGATACTGACATGACACAAGCGCTTTCTGAAGAGCAGCGCAGTGGCCTGCAAAAGCAAATAGCCTTGGGTCGATTAGGCTCTCCGGAAGACATTGCAAATGCGGTTGCGTTCCTAGCTTCTGACGCTGCAGGTTACATTACCGGTGAAACTTTACACGTAAACGGTGGAATGAATATGGCTTAATCTCAAAATGAGAGATTGAGCCATAATTTATTACAAACAGAGGTCAGTAAATAACTGCTTGATTTTATAAAGGTATTAAACCGATAATACCTATCCTGTGTGGTCTGACCAAGAATATTTTGCCACTTGTAGCTTGCAAGTTGCTTACGAATCAATAAACTAGCAGCGCATTATTGCCTGTGAATTTGGAGGAAAAACTTAGTCATGAGTACTATTGAAGAGCGCGTTAAGAAAATTGTTGTAGAACAATTGGGCGTAAAAGAAGAAGAAGTAACTGCAGAATCGTCATTCGTTGATGACTTGGGCGCAGATTCTTTAGACACTGTTGAATTAGTAATGGCTCTCGAAGAAGAATTTGACACTGAAATTCCAGACGAAGAAGCTGAGAAAATCAGTACCGTTCAAGCTGCAATCGACTACATCAAGGCAAATGTAGAAGGCGCATAAGTTTGAACTGAGCGGTTTAACCGCGCATGTTATAAAAAACCGCATTGAAAGTTGTCTTTCGTTGCGGTTTTTTTATGAGTTTATGATTTGCCAGTTGTCACTTTTTAACTGCTCCTTTGCGATAATTGCTAATTTAGATTTAAAACAGTCATTGATATAAATAATGACAGGAGATGCTTAACGTGAATGGTCGACGTGTTGTTGTTACCGGTTTAGGAATGTTGTCACCACTGGGTTTGAATGTAGAAGACACTTGGAAAAGTTTATTGGCTTCGCAAAGTGGTGTTGCGCCCATCGAGTCTTTTGATGCCAATCAGTTTAATACACGCTTCAGTGCATCTGTTAAAGGGTTCGATGCTACCGAGTATATGTCCGCTAAAGACGCACGCAAATTCGATCCTTTCATTCAATTCGGTATAGCCGCGAGTGTGCAAGCGCTAAAGGACTCTGGTCTGGAAATTAACGATACCAATGCTGATCGTGTGGGTGTTTGTGTGGGCTCAGGTATAGGTGGGTTAAGCGCAACCGAAGACAATATATTAAAGCTCCATAAGTCTGGCCCTCGCAAAGTATCTCCTTTCTATGTTCCCGGCTCAATCATTAATATGATTTCGGGACAATTATCCATCATGTATGGGTTAAAAGGTCCCAATATTTCCATCGTTACCGCATGCACAACCGGCGTTCACTCCATAGGCCACGCAGCACGAATGATTGCTTACGGAGACGCCGAAGTTATGGTAGCCGGTGGAGCAGAAATGGCTACTTGTCCAATTGGTGTTGCTGGGTTTTCAGCGGCTAAAGCGCTTTCAACTCGTAACGACGATCCACAAAAAGCAAGTCGTCCTTGGGATAAGGATCGCGATGGATTTGTTTTAGGTGATGGTGCTGGCGTTGTCGTACTTGAAGAGTTTGAACAAGCTAAAGCACGTGGTGCAAAAATTTATGCCGAGTTGACCGGTTTTGGTATGAGTGGCGATGCTTATCATATGACCGCTCCACCTGAAGACGGTGCGGGAGCTGCTTCGGCAATGCGTAACGCACTCAATGATGCGAAACTTACTGCAGATAAAATTGACTACATTAATGCTCACGGTACGTCGACTAAAGTGGGTGATTTAGCAGAGTGTCGTGCGATTAAATCCATTATGGGTGACCATGCTAACAACGTTATGGTGAGCTCAACGAAGTCAGCAATTGGTCATTTGTTAGGTGCAGCAGGAAGTGTAGAAGCCGTATTTTCGATATTAGCGCTTCGTGATCAAGTGGTGCCACCGACTTTAAATCTCGATTCGCCAGACGAAGGTTGTGATTTGGACTTTGTCCCTCACCATTCACGCCAGGCAACGGTTAATCATGTACTTTGTAACAGTTTTGGTTTTGGTGGTACTAACGGCTCATTGCTTTTTAGTAAAGTTTAGTGCAAATCTTTATCGATGAACAAAAGCCGGTGATAAGCCCACATGATCGTGGGCTTCTTTATGGTGATGGCTTTTTTACCACCGCTCGTATTGCGCACCATCGTATAGTCTTTTGGTCATCACATCGACAGCGCTTAATTGATAGCGCAAATCGCTTACTTTTTTCTGATTTTGATATCGAAACTCTCGAACAATCACTGAGTAACTTACCGGAAAGTGGCATTGTTCGTATCTGTGTTACTCGAGGAACGGGTTCGCGTGGGTATGCGATCAATGAACCACAACATTGTGTTTGCATTGTCCAGATATTTGAACTTTCTGAAGACATGAATAAAAAAACTTTGCCGCGTAGTTCGGTGATGCTGTGTCAGTCGCCTATATCAGAGAACTCGATGTTAGCAGGAATTAAACACATCAATAAGCTGGATCATGTTTTAGCAAAAACAGAAGCCATGCGAGCCGGCTTTCAAGAAGGATTGATGACATTGGGTAAAAATCTGATTTGCGCCACGCAAGCAAATGTCTTTTTAAAAATTGACGATACAGTGCTTACTCCTGAGATTAATCGAGCAGGAGTTGAAGGTGTAATGAAAAAGCAGATTAGCTTTTGGGTTAATGAACTCGACTATCGTTTCGAGCAAACCGATGTCACCGTGGATAAGCTAGCAGAGGCGGATGAAATATTTTTGTCCAATTGTGCGTTTGGTGTGATCGGTATCGATAAACTTGGTTGTAAAGTCATGCATAATTTTAAACTTGCTGAGTTATTATTTTCCCGTTTTCAAAAGGCGTTAGAGCTATGAGATTTCGCTCGCTTATTGGCTTGCTGGTGCTGCTGCTGTTAATGACGGCAAGTTGGTTTTATTTTTCCTATCAACAGTTTTTACTCGAGCCTGTACATTTGACCGAGTCGCAGGAATTCGATATAGCACGTGGCAGTGGCGCGTTTGCGTTAGCCAATCGACTCGAAAAAGAAAATATTATTCGTTCGAGTCGATTGTTGAAAGCATACCTTTTTTTAAACAAACATCAGCAAGCCATTAAAAGCGGTCGTTATCGTATTGAACCAGGAATGAATGTTGAGCAGCTGATGTCTCTATTCGTTTCGGGAAAACAGGTTGAGTATCAAATCTCCCTAATTGAAGGTTTAACGTTCCGTCAAATGCGAAAACTCATTGAAGAGCATCCTCATTTGAAAGTTTCCACTTCAGGTTGGTCTCAGGAAAAAATTTTGAGTGCGATAAACGCAGAATACTCTCATCCAGAAGGATTGCTTTTTGCTGAAACTTACTCTTTTCCCTACGGTTATACCGATCTTGAGTTATACAAACGAGCCTATCAAGAGATGAAGTCGGTATTGAATGAAGAGTGGGAAAATCGAGCGCAAGATTTACCCTACAATTCGCCATATGAAGCTTTAATCATGGCGTCAATTATCGAAAAAGAAACGGCATTGCCAGAAGAGCGTCCGGAAATAGCCGGCGTCTTTGTGCGGCGTCTTAAAAAGAATATGCGATTACAAACGGATCCGACGGTCATCTATGGTATCGGTGAAAGTTTTGATGGCAATATCACACGTAAACACTTAAGAACGGATACACCTTACAATACCTATACACGAAAAGGATTACCGCCAACACCTATTGCTTTGGTCGGACGCGATGCTATACATGCAGCACTGAATCCAGCCGAAGGGTCTTCATTATATTTTGTTGCCAAGGGTGATGGCAGTCATCATTTTAGTGATACACTGAAAGAACATCTCGCAGCAGTCCGAAAATATCAGTTAAATAAATAATCGATTATGAAAGCACAGTTTATCTCTCTGGAAGGTGGAGAAGGTGTTGGTAAAACAACCAATCTGCAGTTGATAGAGACCGTATTAAAAGAGCATGATGTTCCATTTATTGTCACTCGTGAGCCAGGCGGTACCCCTCTGGCAGAAGAGCTTCGTAATTTATTGCTACAAAAACGCGAAGAAGTGGTGGACCCGGCTGCGGAACTCATGATGATGTTTGCGGCTCGTGCTCAGCATGTCAATTCCCTGATTAAGCCAGCGTTGGCAAAAGGTTCTTGGGTGATCTGTGATCGATTTACCGATGCCAGCTTTGCGTATCAAGGAGCGGGGCGTCAATTAGACTGGAATAAAATCGAACAGCTTGAGCAATTGGCCATTGATGGATTCACTCCCGACTTGACCATTTTGCTTGATCTCGATCCTGCCATCGGATTAATGCGTGCAGCGCAGCGCAGTGAATATGACCGTTTTGAAAGTGAGCAATTGGCATTTTTCAATCGAGTTCGAGAGGGGTATTTACGGCGTATGAAAAATGATCCGCAACGCTTTTTGCTTATTGATGCTTCGATGTCTTTGAAGCAGGTGCAGCAAAATTTGAGTTCTCAACTTACTGCTTTTATCAATCGAGTACGTAATGACTGAGATATACCCTTGGCAGCAAGAAAATTTCGACCGATTGAACGAAGCAAGACAGCAGCAACGGTTGCCGCATGGTATCTTATTGACCGCTCGGCCTGGCAGTGGGCTTGCCGATTTTGCCCGTGCATGGTCTCAAGCGTTGTTGTGCAGCCAGCAGCTGGCGTTTGCTTGTGGTACGTGTAAAAGTTGTTTGTTGTTTCAATCCCACTCGCATCCAGATATGCACTGGATTGAAACCGAAGACGATAAAAAGCAGGTTTCGATTAATCAAGTTCGCGAGTTGACCGCTCAACTGCAGGAAACGTCATCGATGGGAGGTTGGCGTGTTGCTGTGATTTACCTCGCTGAGAAGATGACCATTAATGGATATAACGCGCTCCTGAAAACGCTGGAAGAACCTGGCAAACAAACGCAGCTTATTTTGGCTGCTTCTGAGCGCAGTGCCATTCCTGCTACCATTATTAGCCGCTGTCAGCATTTCGATATTGATGCAAAGAGCCATCAACAAATTAAAAGCTGGTTGTCACAAATGATAGCCGACCCAGAGCCATGTGACTTGGAGCTGGCCTTGAACTTGAGTCACTTTGCACCATTGACAGCAAAGTTTTTAATAGAGGAAGGGCGGCTGTCTCAGTTTGTTGAGTTTTCTGATCGATTGCTCGATATTCTGGAAGGTAAAGCAACGCCTCTTTCTCTGGCCGACGAAAAAGGCATTGAGCCTGAATTGGCTCTGCTATGGTGGGAGTTTCTGCTAGTTACAATGATTAAAAGTGCGTCAGGAACCTCACATTTTTCTCATACTTTGCTTGATCGTTGCAGATTGCTTGCGGAAAAAGCCGATGTAAGGCTATTATTTACCCTTAGAGACAATATTTTGTTTCAACTCAAAGAGTTGCGGGAAGGCGTCAGTTTAAACATTGCCATGCAGTTAGATAGCTTGGCCTTTCAATGGCGCCAATGTTTGCCTAACGCCTAAATGGTCACTGATTCTGCACTCAAGTCGTTGAAACTATTAGCGTAAACCTGGAATAGAACTGCATGTCGACACAGCCGAAAGCCGCTCCCCGTCACGGAATTTTGTCACTCACCATTAAAGACAAAGCGGTGTTGTATGCGGCCTATATGCCTTTTGTTAAAAATGGAGGCTTATTTATTCCTACCCATAAGCAATATAAATTGGGTGATGAAGTGTTTATGTTGCTTTCTTTAATGGATGAAAAAGAAAAAATTCCTGTAGCAGGAAAAATAATATGGATCACACCAAAAGGGGCTCAAGGTAATAAAGCGGCCGGAATTGGTGTTCAGTTCTCAAATCAGGATAATGGTCAGGCTCGCACCAAAATAGAAACCTACCTCGCTGGTGCATTGAACTCCGATCGTTCCACACATACGATGTAACCCGATACATTCCAAGTAAGGAGCTTGATGTCATGCTGGTTGACTCTCATTGTCACCTGGATCGTATTGATCTGTCATCTCATGATCAAAAGTTGAAAAATGCTTTAAATTACGCCAAATCCTGTGGCGTTGAGCGATTTCTTTGTATCGCGACTGATCAAGCAAACTTCGCAGAAATACGTACAATTGCAGAAACGTTTGATGAAGTTCATTGCACAGTGGGTGTTCACCCTTTGGCCAAAGACCTTTCGGTTGAAAATACGTACCGGTTTTTAATCGACAATGCTCAGCATCCAAAAGTAGTGGGTGTTGGTGAAACCGGGTTAGATGGCTTCTACGCAAAAGATAAAATTGCCGCTCAGTTAGAGTCTTTTGTTGTGCATGTTGAAGCAGCGCGTGAGCTTAATCTACCTTTGGTGATTCACACACGAGAAGCGAAACAGCAGACTCTTGATTTGATTGGGGCCGAAACCAGAGAAAATCCAGGAGTGCTGCATTGTTTTACTGAAGATTGGGATATGGCAAAACAAGCCATTGATATTGGGTTTTACATTTCGATTTCGGGCATTGTTACTTTTCGACAAGCTGACAATGTTCGAGAAGTCGCGAAGAAAATACCACTCGATCGTTTACTGGTCGAAACCGATGCGCCTTATCTGGCACCTGTACCGCATCGTGGCAAGCCTTGCCAACCGGCCTATACGCGTAACACTGCGGAATTTTTGGCAGAGCTGCGTGGTGAACCTTTTGAGCAACTTGCTGAACAAACCACGGCTAACTATTTTAATCTGTTCCAAAAAGCCCGCTTATGATTCGTTTGGTGTTGGAGTGTGATGATCGCCTGGGGGTTACTCAGGAAGTGTTAACGTCACTGTTGCAGCATCAAGTGGATCTTCGAGGTATTGAGTTAGGACAGGAACAGTTGTTTATTAAGCTTGGCCCGGAAGCGGAGTCTACACTAAGTGAGCTTATTCCAAACCTGACGCAAATTCCCGGGATCCGTCAAGTAAAACAGCTCGACTTTTTGCCCGGAGAACGCGAGCACCAGGAACTGATCACTTTATTGTCGTGCTTTCCTGAAGCTGTCGTTTCGATAGATGGCGAGGGCCAAGTGTTGGCAGCAAGCCATGCTTTTTACCGATACTTCGATTTAGATCCGGGAACCGTCATTTCAATTGAGCACTTGCTCCCGAATTTGAATCTCGATGACGTGTTTTTGGGGTTGGATCAACAAGGCTTTTCGCAACACAGTTTGGTGATCGGCGACAAGTCGTTGTTGCTTGAAGTGTATCCTTTGTTACCAGAAGAGGAAATTGCGCGATTTCTTGGGGCTGTTTTGGTATTTAAGGAGCCTGCACAAGTAGCTGCTCAGTTAGAAAGGTGGCAGCGTGCAAAAGATTTAAAATTCGAACAAGTCATTGCGGAAAGCGAGGGGATGAAAGAAGTATTGCAGCAAGCAAAACAAATCGCCCATCTCGATGCCCCATTATTAATTGAAGGTGAAACCGGTACCGGAAAAGAGTTGATAGCCCGAGCCACACATATGCAGCGCGGCGGTGATAAACCCTTTCTCGCTTTAAACTGCGCATCTTTACCGGATAATGCGGCCGAGCATGAGTTGTTCGGTTATGGCAAAGGCGCTTTCGTTGGTGCTGCCGAAAACGGTAAGCCGGGTTTGCTGGAACTGGCCGATGGCGGAACATTGTATTTCGACGAAATAGGCGAAATGTCGCCCTATTTGCAGGTTAAATTGTTGCGTTTTTTAGAAGAAGGCGCTTTTCGCCGAGTGGGGACGGATCAGGAGGTTCGCGTTCAAGTAAAAGTCATTGCATCAACCCAACAAAACTTAAATGAACTGTGCCAACAAAAACGATTTCGTGAAGATCTCTATTACCGCTTACATGTTTTGCATTTAAAGTTGCCTTCTCTAAGACATCGTCGTATTGATATTAATCCTTTAAGTGATTTTTTTATCGCAACCGCGTGCCAACGAATCGGTCGACCCAAATGTCAATTATCACAACGTGCTCGACTGGCACTCAATCGTTATAACTGGCCGGGTAATGTCAGAGAGCTTGAAAATATTATCTTTCGTGCTGTCTCTATGGCGACATCGGAGCAAATTTCTACCCGGCTTTTAAATATGCCCATGCTAAAAGCGATTTCAACGGATCTTGACTTAGACCACTCGACACTCGAGTACAAAGAAGTCATGCAAGCATTCGAAAAGCAATTGCTCGAGTACTTATACCCATCTTACCCAAGCAGCCGCAAATTAGCGGCCCGTTTAGGACTCTCCCACACCGCTGTCGCAAAAAAGTTACGCCAATTTGGACTGACCAGTCAATAAACAAGTCTGAGTGTAAACATATGTTTACGCTGTTAAGTGGCCTCTCAGGCTTTGATTAATCAGCAATATTTCTTTGTCAGTTGAGGGTGTAAATAAAAGTTTACGTAAAATTAGTGGGCTGATTCTTAGTGTCTTCTAAGGTGTTGAAAAATAGCTTGTTTAATCCTTACGGTTTGTAGCTATAATAGTGTGCTATTAACTGAAAAACAGACGACTGCAAGTGACCCTTTGCAGGACAAATGACTTTACTATTCTCTGGTTTCGACAAAACATCAACAGCTGTTGAGTAAGCAAAAAATGCAGTTTTGGCGCATCCGGGTTTATTGATTTCAAGACAGACAAAATTGAGGTTGTTGAAATGGAAACGAATACTACGATCAATCCGTTGGGTACCGATGGTTTCGAGTTTGTAGAGTTTTCTGCGCCAAACAAAAATGGCATTGAAAAACTGAATGGCTTATTTAAATTACTGGGCTTTACTCCAATTGCCAAACATAAATCGAAAGACGTAACTTTGTATCGTCAGGGCGATGTCAATTTTTTGGTCAATGCCGGTGAGGGCACTTATTTTCATGAATTTTCCAAAGCGCACGGTCCTTGTGCTTGTGCTATGGCGTTTCGTGTAAAAGATGCCAAAAAGGCCTTTGAACATGCCGTAGCTCAAGGAGCAAAACCTTTCGATAAAGCTGAATTGAATGAAGGTGAGTTGACGATTCCTGCGGTTTATGGGATTGGCGATTCGGTTTTATATTTTGTTGATCAGTATGGTGAGAATACCGTGTACGATCACGACTTTGAGTATTTCGAAGGCGTTGATAATCATCCTGCTGGTGTTGGTTTGTATGAGCTGGATCACCTTACTCATAACGTCATGCGCGGCAATATGGACAAGTGGGCCGGTTTTTATGAAAACATTGGTAATTTCCGTGAGATTCGTTACTTCGATATCGAAGGCAAGCTAACTGGCTTGGTCAGTCGCGCGATGACGGCACCCTGTGGAAAGATTCGCATTCCGATTAATGAATCCTCCGATGATAAATCACAAATTGAAGAATATTTGCGTGAATATAAAGGCGAAGGGATCCAGCATATTGCACTTACTACCGATAATATTTACCAAACGGTTCGTGATTTGCGTAAAATCGGAATGGAATTTATGCCGACGCCTGATACTTATTACGAAAAAATCAATGAGCGTGTGAAAGGCCATGAAGAAAACGTCGATGAGTTAGCCGAGCTGCGTATTTTGATCGATGGTGCACCGGTAGAGGGTGATGGTATTCTGCTCCAGATCTTTACTCAAACTGTGATAGGGCCTATCTTCTTCGAAATCATTCAACGTAAAGGCAACCAGGGCTTTGGTGAGGGTAACTTCCAAGCGCTGTTTGAGTCGATTGAAGAAGACCAGATCCGTCGCGGTGTTATTCAGGCTGACTAATTCAATCAATTTACCGGAGTCATCTATGAGAAAGTGGATATCTTTCCCACATAAAGAAGGCACCATCTCACGCCAAGCGCATGCCGACTTCCCGGAAGAAGGGATTTATGAAAGAGAGGCGGGGCGTAGTGGCTTTTTTGGCCCAGCCTCGCACTTTCACCATCAACGGCCGCCTACTAGTTGGGATTCTTGGGAAGGTCCTTTGCGACCTCGAGCCTTCAACTTAAACGAAATGGAGATCAATACTCATTCTCCATTCGATTCACCCATTGTGTTACACAATCGATTTTGTAAATACCGGTATTGGCACTGCGAAAGTAAGATGGACTTTCTTGCACGTAACGCCGATGGTGACGATTTGTTGTTTGTTCACGAAGGCGCTGCGGAGTTATTTTGTGATTATGGTCATTTAACGATTCGCGATGGCGATTACATTGTTATTCCGCGAGGTACCATGTGGCGATTGGAACCCAGTGAGCCCGTCACACTGCTCATTATTGAAGCGACTAATGACTCCTATCAACTCCCTGAAAAAGGGCTGGTGGGACCTCATGCTATTTTTGATCCGGCGGTTTTGGATGTGCCTTCGATTGATGATGCCTTTAAGGCGCAGCAAACCGAAGGTAAATGGATTGTTGAGATTAAGCGCAATGATGAGATCTCAAAAGTGCATTTTTCTTATAGCCCATTGGATGCGATCGGCTGGCATGGAGACTTGTCTGTGGTTCGAGTGAATTGGCGCGATATTCGTCCTTTAATGTCGCATCGTTATCACTTACCTCCGTCGGCGCATACTACGTTTGTCGCTAGTCGATTTGTTGTGTGTACTTTTGTTCCACGTCCTATTGAGTCGGATCCCGGCGCGCTAAAAGTTCCGTTTTACCACAATAACGATGATTTTGATGAAGTCATTTTTTACCATGCGGGTAACTTTTTCAGTCGCGATAATATTGATGCGGGTATGGTGACATTTCATCCATGTGGATTTACTCATGGTCCGCACCCTAAAGCTTTCGAGGCCGGGCGCAACTACGCCAAAAAAGAAACCGATGAAGTGGCTGTTATGCTAGATACTCGCGATCCATTGGAAATTGGTGCATCGGCCTTTTCGGTGGAAGAAGAATCTTACGCAGAAAGCTGGAAAGTGAAAGGCTAAAGCAAAAATTTTAGAGGTTTATAATAAATGAAATTTGCAACTCTTAAAAACAATACCCGAGACGGCCAACTAGTATTGGTAAGCCGTGATTTAAGTCAGTGTGTTGCTATTCCTGAAATTGCACCAACCTTACAAGCGTTATTAGATAACTGGAGTGCATTAGCTCCGAAAGCCGAAGCGGTTTATGCTGATTTAAATGAAGGGAAAGTCGAAGGTGCACAAACATTTGATCAGACGCAATGTGAGTCGCCGTTGCCGCGAGCTTATCAGTGGGCTGATGGTAGTGCTTATGTCAATCATGTTGAGTTGGTGCGTAAAGCACGTGGAGCCGAAATGCCAGAAACGTTTTGGACGGATCCGTTGATGTATCAGGGGGGAAGCGACACGTTTCTTGGACCGCGTGACGATATTGAAATGGCATCGGAAGAATACGGTATCGATATGGAGTCGGAAATTGCGGTGATTGTAGACGACTTACCCATGGCTGCAACAAAGGAAGAAGCGCGTAATGCGATCCGATTATTTATGCTGGTTAATGATGTTTCTTTACGTAACTTAATTCCTGGAGAGCTGGCTAAGGGTTTTGGCTTTTTCCAATCGAAACCATCAAGCGCTTTTTCACCCGTTGCAGTAACTCCTGATGAGCTTGGCGACGCTTGGGATGGTGATAAAGTGCATCTGCCTTTGGTTACGCATTTGAATGATGAGCTTTTTGGCCGACCTGACTGTGGCGTCGATATGACGTTTGACTTTCCGACCATCGTTGCGCATGCCGCAAAAACTCGACCTTTAGGCGCCGGTGCGATCATTGGTTCAGGAACGATTTCTAACTATGATCGTAGTGCTGGTTCCAGTTGCCTTGCGGAAAAGCGCATGCTGGAAATCATTGCAGACGGAAAACCAAGCACCCCTTTTATGAAGTTTGGTGATAAAGTTCGTATTGAAATGTTCGATAAAAATAATGCCAATATATTTGGTACCATTGAGCAAACCGTAAAAGAGTATAAAAAGTAAAGTGAATGCGTTTCGCCCGATTTTTCGGGCGATGTTTGTTTGCATGAGTTAACCGGAGGACTCATATGCTTAAACTTTTTGGTTACTGGCGTTCTACTGCGGCTTATCGCGTCAGAATTGCGTTGAATCTGAAAGAAGTGTCCTACGAAAGCATTTCAGTACATTTGGTGAAGGATGGCGGTGAGCAGCATAAACCTGACTATCGTAAACTCAACCCTCAAGGGCTTGTACCACTGTTAGTCGATGGTCACATCAAACTTTCTCAATCCATGGCTATTATCGAATATTTGGAAGAAAAGTATTCTAACCCGTCCTTGTTACCTACCGATATTTCGGCAAGAGCCGAAATCAGGGCGCTTTGTCAATCGATTGCTTGTGATGTTCACCCTCTGAACAATCTGCGTGTATTACAATATTTAAACAAAGAGTTGGCCGTTTCTGAGCAACAAAAAAACGATTGGTATCACCATTGGGTCCAAGTTGGCTTTCAAGCGGTTGAGCAGGTATTGAGTGTATCAGGTGGCAAGTTTTGTTTTGGAGATCAGGTGTCTATGGCTGATCTGTTTCTTATCCCTCAAGTTTATAATGCTAATCGTTTTAACGTCGATTTATCCCCTTATCCACGTATTTGCTCGATAAATGAGCACTGCCTCAGCTTAGCTGCATTTCAAGACGCAGCTCCGGAAAATCAACCCGACGCTCAAGCGTGAATTTGACCGAACTAATGTAAAAGTCACTTGTCCTAATTGCGGACTGGTATATACTAGTTCGCCGCTGTTTATCTGTAATTACCAGAAGATACATAATTAATATGACTAAAACACACTCTTTTAAAAATAAGCCTGTCTGTTGGCGATTGGCTCTTATTGCATTCGGAATTTCTGGGGCGATTTCTGCTGCCAATTTACCGAAATCCTATCAAGTCGTTGATTTGGGTGTGTTGGAGAATGACGCGTCATTTAATGATTACAATGTGCGTAGCTCTTATGGTTTCGCGATGAATGATGCGAGAGTGGCTGTTGGAGCATCGAATCGACACGAGTGGTTCACAGACTCGAATGGCATAACACAATCTAGCTTTAGCATTTTTCAAGCGGTGCAGTTTTTCGAAGATGGGACCGAACCGCAATCTTTAGTACCCAACGATGTGGAGTTTGGTATTACTTCGAATTCGAACAATAGTTTTATGTTTGCTCTGGATATTGATGAAGCAGGAACTATCGTGGGCTACGGTGCTGTGGTTGATGAGATAATCGTTCGCGAAGATACCGATACCGAAGAGTGTGTTGAAAGTACTGCTAGTCGGAATCGAATTCGCGGCTTTTACCAAAATGGAAATTTTAATCAAGTAATGTCGTTTGTAAGAAACAACGAACCCTTAGATGAAAATATTCAAGAGTTTGAAAATACTCGCATAAATGCTGTGTCGGGGAACTGGTTAGCGGGTGAAGTTGATCTCGTAACTGGAAAGGATGATTGCAATAATATTGAGTCCTTGCAAAAACGAGCCATGATTTACGATACCGTGACGGATGAAATGACTTTGTTAGAGCCAATAGTTGAGTCATTCAATCGATTTTCATTAAGTGATATTACTAGTAGCGGACAATTTATAGGTAATATTTCGACTTTTGATAGCAGTCGAAATGCCTATACAGCGGCAAGCGCTTTTCTGGGCGATGTGAATTCCACGGAGTTGCTTGAGTTTACGGGTATTGAAGACTCAATCTTTAACTTCTTGTGGGATTTAAATGATAATGGCAACATAGCCGTTGGGTCTTCAAATTTAAGAGCGGTTTATTATGACCGAGAGACTGATACGACTACCGAACTCGGTCAATTGCGTGAAAACTTTTTTACTTCGGATGCATTTGCAATTAACAACGACAATTTAATCGTTGGAACAGCACGAGTAAGCTCTAATCCAACGGCCTATCACGCATTTATATACGATATGGATGCTAGCGATGCTTCACCAATCGACCTAAATAATTTAATTGACTGTGAATTTCGTCAAGATGGAGAAGCGACCAAAGAGGGCGAACAAAAGTGGATTTTATCTGAAGCGAGAGACATTAATAATGAAGGTTATATTATTGGAACGGGATCGGTCACTGTAAAGCGAGGTAGAGGTGATCTTGCCAATGAATATATTGGAGAAGCCCGAGCATTTTTATTGATTCCTAACTATAACGACGAGCCAAAAGACAACTGTAACACGAACGTCTCTAAAAAGGGTGGATCGGTTTATTGGTTATTGGGCTTATTAACTATCATTGGACTCAGACGTCAACATTAAAAACTGTCAACGTACTTTAGGACGGGACAAACCAAACAAAAAAGGCGACTATTAGTCGCCTTTTTTGTTGTCAAACTCTTAAAGTTTAAACCAGCATATCAGAAATAAAATTCATGCCTAACTTTTGATAAAATTGCTTTTCACTCATCAATAAAGCACTCAGTTCTTTTAAATCTTTAGAAGAAATATCATTGAGATTTTGCTTATTGTTTAATGTTAAGAAATTTAATGTATGTTTACTGGAAGCGGTTCGAATTTTTTTCATAAGAAATCTCCAATTATTATTCTTCTAATTTCTCGAAGTGATAGTCTTTTGCGCGATGATGTTCGGCGAGTTTATTCGCTCATTTGCTCTTCAAAAATAAGTCGCGCAGCTGCGGAGACTTTCTCTGTGATAAAAGCATCGTAGGCCCAATCTTCAGGATAGGAGCCAATTGCTGAGACGTGATCTTCAGTGAAAGGTTGTTCGATCGTCATTCCGGGCTTGAGATCGGTTTCGATATTAAATGGTTTTATGGCAACCATTGTATCCATGCCTAGGCATAGACGGCCATCGTTATTGGTATACCAACGCATTGTATTTTACCCTGTCAATCTTTCTTTGTTGCAAAATCAGACTTTAGTGGGTTGTTCTTTTTATTGGCCACAAGCCTATTGTAATTGTTTATTTTTTAGAATCTGTGAAAAATATCACAATTAATTTGTGAATTATTAGCACGAATTAGAATAAAAAATAGGCAGGAGAGATAAAATGGGGGAGCAAGCCCCCATTTAAAGACAGGATAAGGATTGTTATAAGTAATTACATATTTGGATAATTTGGGCCTCCGGCACCTTCCGGGCATACCCAGTTAATGTTTTGCTTGGGGTCTTTAATGTCACAGGTTTTACAATGCACACAATTTTGTGCGTTGATTTGCAGTCGTGGATTATTCCCGTCATCGTCTCGAATAATTTCGTAAACACCGGCAGGACAATACCGTTGGGCTGGCTCATCATATAACGCTAAGTTATGCTCAACAGGAATTGATGCATCTTTCAACTGCAAGTGAACGGGCTGGTCTTCTTCATGGTTGGTATTGGAAATAAATACGGAAGACAGTTTATCGAAAGAAATTTTTCCGTCAGGTTTCGGATAGTTAATTTTAGGGCATTGAGCGGCTGGTTTTAGTTGCTCGTGATCGGGCTTTGGATCGCTTAACGTCCAGGGCAGCTTTCCATTAAACAGATTGATATCAATGAATGAGTAAGCTGACCCCAATAGATTCCCCCACTTGTGCTGTGATGGCCCAAAGTTGCGCTGTGCGTACAACTCTTGATAAACCCAGGAAGCCTCGTAAGCTTCAGCGTATTGCGCTAGATCGGTTTGAGGCTGTTCTTGCTTTAATGCTTCTGCAATCACTTCCGCTGCAATCATTCCGGACTTCATTGCCGTATGAGAGCCTTTGATTTTTGCAAAGTTAAGCGTACCCGCATCGTCGCCAATCAATAAGCCACCTGGAAAATGCATTTTAGGTTGAGATTGCAAACCACCCTTAACAATTGCTCGTGCACCGTAAGATACTCTTTCACCGCCCTCGAGGTATTGCTTAATAGTTGGATGGTGCTTGTAACGTTGAAATTCATCAAACGGACTAACGTGAGGGTTGCTGTAGGAGAGGTCGGTGATAAGGCCAACAACCACTTGATTATCTTCGAGATGGTATAAAAAGCCACCACCAGCGCTTTTGCTCTCCGATAGGGGCCAGCCTGCACTATGAACAACCAAACCTTGTTGGTGCTTGTCAGCTGGAACAGTCCACAGCTCTTTAATGCCTATACCATAATGTTGGGGCTCTTTATCTTTATCGAGCTCAAACTTAGTAATGAGTTGTTTACCCAAGTGACCGCGGCAACCTTCTGCAAATAAGGTATACTTACCATGCAGCTCCATACCTTGCATATACCCGTCTTTATGGGAACCATCGGCAGCGATCCCCATGTCGCCAGTTGCAATACCTTTAACCCTGCCGTCATCGTGATATAACACTTCGGCAGCGGCAAAGCCTGGAAAAATTTCAACACCTAGCGCCTCGGCTTGCTCCGCTAGCCAGCGGCATAAATTACCTAAGCTGATTACATAGTTCCCCTGATTATGCATTGTTTTGGGAGCTAACATCGAAGGTATTTTTTGAGCTTTACTTTCAGAAGTCATATAGTAAATATCATCACCAGAAACTTCGGTCAGAAGGGGTGCGCCTTTGTCTTTCCAGTCAGGAATTAGCTCGTTCAAAGCCGTAGGTTCAAATACCGCACCGGATAAAATATGCGCACCTACTTCGGAACCTTTCTCAACGACAACAACAGAGATTGGGTTTTCTGCTTCCTGACTCATTTGGGCCAGTCGAATGGCTGCTGATAAACCTGCCGGACCTGCTCCGACAATGACAACATCAAACTCCATAGACTCACGTTCGCTCATTGATTCCTGACCTCCCCAAGTTGTGTTATTTTCTGGCTTTTTGCGACTGTTTGGCGGCAAAACGGTTGATCTTTGTTTTAGATCCCGTCAGAATCTTGCCTTATTTTTGCATTGCACCGCAATAATGAATTGCAAATTGTTGAGAAAACAGGAGTTTTCCCACAGATTTGCGAGGACCGTTATTATAAACAACTCAGTACAGGACAATCCATGAAAATTCTGGTCGCCATAAAACGTGTAATTGATTACAACGTTAAAGTACGCGTAAAAGCGGATAACACTGGTGTTGAAACCGCCAACGTTAAAATGTCGATGAATCCCTTTTGTGAAATCGCGGTTGAAGAAGCTGTGCGATTGAAAGAGAAAGGCGTGGCTTCAGAAATTGTTGTTGTTTCAATTGGGCCGCAACAGTGCCAAGAAACTCTCCGAACCGCTCTGGCTCTGGGTGCAGATCGCGCAATTTTGGTTCAAACCGATGATGAAGTTCAACCACTTGCGGTTGCCAAAATATTAAAAGAAGTAGTGGCTAAAGAATCACCCGAAATGGTTATTTTAGGTAAACAATCTATCGATGGTGATAATAACCAAACGGGTCAAATGTTGGCCGCATTGCTAGATTGGCCACAAGGTACTTTTGCTTCCGAAGTGAATGTTGAAGAAGGTGTTGTTAAAGTTACACGAGAAATCGACGGTGGTTTAGAAACCGTTGCTTTGAATCTTCCTGCTATTGTAACAACCGACCTGCGATTAAACGAACCTCGTTTTGCTTCGCTCCCAAATATTATGAAGGCAAAGAAAAAGCCTTTGGATCAAATGACACCCGCAGACTTGGGAGTTGACACTACGCCTCGTGTTAAAACTCTGAAAGTAGAACCACCACCTGTTCGTGAAGCAGGAATAAAAGTCGAAACTGTGGCAGAACTGGTTGATAAATTGAAAAACGAAGCGAAGGTGATCTAATGACAACTTTAGTAATTGCAGAACATAACAATTCACATTTACAGGCGTCAACATTGAACACCATCGCTGGAGCTAAAGCTCTTGGCAGTGACATTCATGTACTGGTGGCAGGGAGTGACGTTTCAGCTGTTGCAGAGCAAGCGGCTAGTGCTGAAGGTGTAGCGAAAGTGATTTGCGTAAATGATGCGCAACTTGAACATAGCTTAGCAGAAACGTTGGGCAATTTGGTTGTTAAGTTGGCTGGTGATTACAGTCATATCTTAGCGCCAGCTACCACGTTCGGTAAAAACTTTTTACCGCGTGTTGCTGCTAAACTAGATGTTCAAATGATTTCCGATATTACTGGCATTGAGTCTGCCGATACTTTTAAACGACCTGTTTATGCAGGAAATGCAATAGCGACTGTTCAAAGTGACGACAGTATTAAAGTTATCACTGTGCGCGCTACCGCTTTTGACGCCGTTGCTGCAGAAGGTGGCAGTGGAACAGTCGAATCTATGGACTTAGGCGATACGGTTTTTGCTAATGCTTCTTTCGTTGGTCAAGAACTTACCAAATCTGAGCGACCGGAACTCACTTCTGCTCGCGTTATTATTTCTGGTGGTCGTGGAATGCAAAGTGGCGATAACTTCCATATGTTGGAAGAAATTGCCGATAAACTCGGTGCTGCGGTGGGAGCATCTCGTGCAGCGGTAGACGCCGGCTTCGTTCCTAACGATTATCAAGTAGGTCAAACTGGGAAGATTGTTGCGCCTGAACTTTATATCGCAGTGGGTATTTCTGGAGCGATTCAACACCTTGCTGGAATGAAAGACAGTAAAGTGATAGTTGCGATTAACAAGGATGAAGAAGCGCCTATTTTTCAGGTGGCAGACTATGGATTAGTTGCTGATTTGTTTAAAGTATTACCTGAACTTAAGGATGCTTTGTAAGTCGGTTTACTTGTTGTATTTGTCTCAAGGCCACTGTAGTGGCCTTGAGTGCATTTAAGTGGGATTATTTTAGTGAGAGTTCTATTTTATCTTTATTTCTACGTTTTTAGTAGGATGTGTTTCTTTTAGCCCTTCAATACCAGAGGATTACGCAGGTGAAACTGCCTTCGTTACTGATTCGTTTGTTCGAGAGTCTGGATCAACTGGAAAATTTTTTATTGTAAGTAAAATTAATGGAAAAAGAATTCGTGACAGCGTTCACCGCACACAAGTCAATAATCAAGGAAACGGGTTTAAGTTAAATTCCACTATCGTTGATAGAAAAGTAAAAGCTTCGCCAATGAGCGTAACTCTTGTTGGAGTAAGAGACTTTGCAACTGATATTCAAGGAATGTTCGGCGACTCAATGCGAGTTGAAGGAGTAGTTGATTTTAATCCTAAGCCAAATGAAAAATACGCTGTAAAAGGATATTTATCCGAACATTACAGCTCAGTTTGGATTGAAGATGAAAATGAAAATAAAGTGACGGCAGTGGTTGAACGGTTCGGCGAGGATTTTGAGTTAGCAACTTTGGCAAAAAAGAATATGCTTAATGCTAAGAATGTCAAACTGGAGCGATTAAAAAAACCAAATGACCCAAAGAATAATGAGCCTCTTTTGATTAGTTTGAAAAAGCCAAATAATTCTAAAGGTAATTTTGAGGAACCAAATTTTGATATCCATTTATTAGATGGGATTAATTATGAAAAAATTAGAGAGCTTTCAAATCAAATATTGCTTTACGGGCAAGTAGAAGAGGCGATTTATCTAAAACTCGAAGCGCGAATTCGAGAAAATTACAATAACAACGGCATGGATAGTTTACAGCTAGATGCTACAGCATGGATGATTAAAGCACTATCTACTACGAGCAATACTAAATACATAGACCTTTTTCAAGAAGTGTTGAACAACTCGTATAGTAGGAAGTTGAGAGGATATAGTAAGTTAGCGCTGAATAGAATGAATGCTAAATTAAAGTTTAAAGAGGTATTTACGCAACCGCTTAATCAAGAGTTTAATAAACCAATTTATGAAGAATATTACCGAATTTTTAATTCTAATGATTCTCATGTATTTCGGTGGGGAGCAAGAGATTTATTAACAATGCGAGTCGATGATGAAGGAGTATTAGATATACTTTCCGAGGCCGTTTGGAAAAACCGAATAGTAGGTAATAGTGGAATTTCTGCAGATGCTGAAGCTTGGGGTATCAAAGCTTTAGTTAAGTTGTCAAAAAATAAACAGTTTAGATATAAATATAAAGAAATGTTAGAGAAACTTATAAGTGAAACTAACCATTCGAAAGTGGCGAAGTTTGCTGAAGACTTTTCAGAGCACCTATGAGTTAATTGCTTTTTTGATTGCTATATTTATTTAGTGTTGCTTAAAAAGTCGAGTTAATCTCGACTTTTTTTCTTTTTCCGATACTTCATTCGAATCTCAGTGGCATTCCCCGATAAAAACTTACTGTCTTTAACACCTGGCATTCCAGAGAAAAGGGAAGGGTTAGTACTAAACCCAACTGGTTCAACTGGAATATCGGACTCTCCAAAATCCAGCTGTCCATTGCCATTTAAGTCCTGAAACACTCTAATTGCGTATTCTCGCTCTGGCTTTAAGTTGAGCGTGAATTGAGTAGCAGAACCTACCTTTGATGAGTCAATTTTAAAAAACTGGTCAACAATCGACCAGTCTTTTGATTGACTAAGATCCACAAGCTGAACAAAAACAAATCCTTTACTTTCATGGATGCCTTTAATCGTAACTTCAGAATTGACTGTTGTAGGCTCAGCGTACAATCCAGCACATAAAGAAATAGCAAGCAGATTGGCGGAAATTGAACTTTTCTGTGGTAAAATCATGAGTTAAATTTGGGGATTTATGTTCGTAACCGGTGTTAGGCATTATAGCTGAAAATCAATGAAAAAAGTGCTTGTTATTCATTACTCGCAGTCTGGCCAGCTTAATGAGGTAGTAAAACAGTTTACTCAGCCTCTAGTCAGTGATCCTGCTATCAACGTCGTGTTCGAATGCCTAAAGCCCAAAAATGCTTACCCGTTTCCTTGGCCTATTTTTAGGTTTTTCACCATTTTCCCTGAAGCTGTGCATATGGTTCCTCCGGAAATGGAGCCCGTAAGTGCAGAAGCCGACGTCGATGACTTTGACTTAGTCATTTTGGCTTATCAAGTCTGGTTTTTGTCTCCGTCTTTGCCGATGACGGGCTTTTTAAAGTCGGATCAAGCGACCAAAATCCTTAAGGATAAGCCAGTTATCACATTGATTGGATGTCGAAATATGTGGTTAATGGCACAAGAAAAGGTGAAGCGAGAGCTTGAGAGGTTACACGCTCGGCTCGTGGATAATGTTGTCTTAACCGACCGATGCGGCACGGCTGCAAGCTTCTTATCAACACCGCTTTGGATGTTTACAGGACGAAAAAAGGCTTGGCGCTGGGTTCCAGAAGCGGGCATTAGTGAAAGCGATATCAACAGTACAAGCCGCTTTGGTTTCGCCATTCAACAGCACCTTACTCAAAGTGATTTGCCAATTAATAAACCTTTGCTGAAAGGACTTGGGGCAGTAAAGGTCGAAGATAAATATATTGCAAGTGAAAAAATTGGTAATCGAAGTTTTTATATTTGGGGAAAGCTATTAAGAGCGCTAGGAGAGCAGGATTCATACGCTAGAAAGCTCGGCCTTTGTGTTTATATAGTCTTTTTGATAGCCATGATATTAACCGTTGTCCCCATTAACGCATTATTAAAAGCAATACTAAAACCGCTGTTTAAAAAAAGAATGCAGCAACAAGTCGAATATTTTTCGGCTCCTTCTGGAGAGTAGCAGGAATTTACCTTAAATGAGTCAAGACGTTTATATCAACAATGTTGCAGTTATGCTGCCTCACAATCCGGTTTCCAATGACGAAATGGAAGAAAGGCTAGGAATGGTTGGCGGCAAACCGTCAAAGGCCCGAAGAATAGTATTACGTAGTAATGGCATTAAACAACGTTATTATGCGATCGATCCAGAAACCGGAGAGTCAAGCTATACCAACGCAGAGTTGACTGCAGAAGCCATACGCAATTTGCAAACAGATGATATTGATATTCGAGAAATTGAATGTTTGGTGAGTGGAACAACAGGTGCCGATCAGATCATGCCAAATCACGCGGTGATGGTTCACGGAGAACTTAATGTGTCCGAGTGTGAAGTTATTGCAACTTCCGGAATTTGTTTGTCTGGTCTCACAGCAATGAAATACGCTTACTTAAGTGTCGCAGCGGGAGAGTCGCGTAATGCAGTTGCGACTGGCTCTGAGTTATCCTCAAGTATCATGCATGCTCGAAATTTTACCGCAGAACATGAAAAAAAAGTAAAGCAGCTCGAGTCTCGACCTGAACTGGCTTTTGAGAAAGACTTTTTACGCTGGATGCTTTCCGACGGTGCTGGAGCGGTTTGGATGTCGAACGAACCAAATGCAGAAAGGCCGTCATTAAAAGTCGAATGGATAGATACCTTGTCTTTTGCACATGAAATGGAAGCTTGTATGTATGGTGGTGCAGAGAAGTTACCAAATGGTAAATTAAAAGGTTGGACTCAATTTGATTCTACAGAGAGAAATCAAAACAGCGTGCTTGCACTTAAGCAAGATGTGAAGTTACTTGATGCGAACATTGTTAAACTAACCGTTGAACGAGCGTTAGAAAAAATTCTTCAAAAGCGAAAGTTGACACCACAAGACATCGACTATTTTTTACCTCATTATTCTTCAGAATACTTTCGCGATAAGCTCTATCAAGGGTTGGTTAATGTCAACTTTGAAATTCCTTTTGAAAAATGGTTTACCAATTTGGTTACAAAGGGAAACACCGGCTCAGCGTCTATATACATTATGCTCGAAGAATTGTTTAATTCTGGCCGATTGCAAAAAAATGAAAAAATCCTTTGTTATGTACCAGAAAGTGGTCGATTCTCATCAGGGTTCATGTTACTGACGGTGATTTAATATGAAAGAGTCTGACGTACCGCAAGATTCAATATCATACTATGAAGGCCACTCTAAATTAGTTTATGCGCAAAAGGACTCCGGAGAATATCAAGGTGTTGAGTCTTCAGGCTGGGCGGCTGAAGAATTTGTAACGCGTATGGCAGTCAAAGAACTAGAACGATTGGCAGAAGATGCATTGCATAAAGCTCTCAAAGGAGAGCTTTCCCCGCTGCCTTATCATATGTACAACAGTCGTCATGATTTGTTGTCGTTGTCACAAACAACTGGACTGTGGCAATGGCGAATTAAGCGACATTTTCGTCCCGATATATTTCGCAAGCTCAATAAAAAAATACTAAACCGATACGCGGATGTAATGGGGATAAGCGTTGAACAATTACAATCACTCCCAGAGAAAGTTAATGGACAATAATTTTCAATATCATAAACACGCCGCGCATTGTGAAAGTGGAGTGATGTCTACGTTAATGCGTCATGCCGGCATTGATATTTCTGAACCTATGGCTTTTGGATTGAGTTCGGCTTTAAATTTTGCCTTTTTACCTTTTATAAAGGTTAATGGTCAACCGTTAATCGCTTATAGAATGCCGCCAAAGTTTATTATAAAAAAGTTAAGTAAACGATTGAAATGTCGCTTAAAAGTCGAAACATTTTCAAGTGCTCAAAAAGGTCAATTCGCGTTAGATCAAAAATTACAAGAAAATAAATTAGTCGGATTGCAAACATCTGTCTTTTGGTTACCGTATTTCCCTCAAGAAATGCGTTTTCATTTTAATGCTCATAATTTGTTGGTTTACGGGAAGCGAGAAAACGAATATTTAATTAGTGATCCTGTTATTGAACATACGGTTTCTTGTGATGAAGACAGTTTGTCCAAAGCCCGGTTTGCAAAAGGGACTTTAGCGCCAAAAGGTACAATGTATTACCTTGAATCCATTCCCGAAAAAATTGATTTTCCAAAAGCAATTCACAGTGCAATTAAAGAGACCACTCGCATTGTTGATGGCTTGCCGATTCCTATCGCTGGTATTCGGGGTATACGGTATATGGCGAAACGCATCAGCAAATTAAATGAGAGTGAGCAGGAGCATCGAAGCAACAGTTTGTTTCTGGGTCATATTATTCGAATGCAGGAAGAAATTGGTACCGGAGGTGCTGGTTTTCGTTTTATGTACGCTTCATTCCTTCAGGAAAGCGCGCATATTACGCAAAGTGAGCAGTTGGATACATTAGCGACTGAAATGACAGAAGCAGGTGATTTATGGCGGTTGTTCGCAATGAACACAGTAAAGTATTGCAAAGGGCGTGGTAAAGTTACTCTACAGACGCTTGTAGATAATTTAGAAGATTGTGCTGTGGCTGAGCAAAAGGTTATTAATGGTTTAAAATCTTATGTTCGTAACCCTTAATGAAGTTATGTAGCCTTTGGTCAACCTCACAATAACTTAAAGCCTCTAATGGCTGAGGATTATCTTCGAACCTTAGAGTGCTATCGCCTTTTTTTAACAACCAGATAACAGCTAGTTCACTTTCAAATACAACGCCAATAAACTCATTTTGTTTTTCGATGGAGTTAAAATTGCAAAGGATTAAATGATCGATTAAGTTTTTTGATAACCCATAAAACATACTCGAGCCGGACAACTTTAAGAATTGAGTCACATAAAAGCATGGTGCATTACCCACACTATTTACAAAGTTCATAGGCATGGGTTGTTGATTATCTTTGTAAATATCCGTAATTAATTGATCCATTGTATAAAGCGAAAGCTTTTCACTAAACAGCGTTAAATTTGTTTTGGAATCATACAATAATTCTTTAAAAACAGTGGTGCTAGCTAAAGCAAGCTGAGTAACGATGTCAACTCGCCGAGGTGTCGGTTGAATACGTTGCTTAAATAAACGTTTTAGCTCTGAATGATCTTTAAATTTTTCAGAGTAATAAAAAAAAGCCATATTACAGTGCCTTTAACAATAAGCAATTATTGTTGCCACCAAAAGCAAAATGATTGCTCAGTATAATCATTCCTGGCTTTATCGGATTCAAAGTGACGTTTGAGTGTGTCTTTTTAATTGAGCTGAAGCCAGGTAAGCCGCATGATTCTAATTTTAGATGCGACATTAATGCTAACTCTGACAATGAAGATGCTGCCAAACAATGGCCAATCAACGGTTTAAGGCAGACAAGTGGAATCTCTCGGCCCCGACAAAGTTTTTCAATCGCATTCACTTCGGCATTGTCGCTACTGAGTGTGCCGACCCCGTGAATTTTGATTAAGTCTATTTGATCTGAAGTAAACTGTGCATTGTTTAGCGCATGATCCATAGTGTTGTAGAATGAAGTACCAAACTCATCGGATGTTGTTATATTGCCAATGTCTACCGTTGAGCTGCCACCTAAAATTTCAAAGTCGGCGGTTTTATTATCGGAAGTTATGAGTGTTGAACAAAGGCTTTCACCCAAAATCATTCCTTGACTGTTCACAAAAGGGGTTAATTTATTGTTGCTTAGCAGCCCTAAACTGTGAAAGCCTGAAACACTGATTTTATTTAAAATTTCTACGCCAACGACAAGTGCATGATCAATTTTAAATTCGGTTATCAGTTTAGTGGCTTGTAATAGGGCATTGGCTGATGATGAGCAGGCCGTGCTAATAGTAAAGCAAGGACCATTCAATTTAAGCTCTTGTTTAAAGCGTTCAGCAAGTGAGGTTAATGAGTTGAGAGAAGACGTACAAAATTCAGATTTGTTAAACATGGATTCCATCAAAGGCAAATCGAAACAGGTTGTTGCTACGAATAAAGCGGTTTTCTGATTTGCTTTGACAGTTGGAAGTAATTGTTTTTTGAGCTGCTTAAGAAATCGATCCAATAGTTTTTTAGCGCGGTCAGCGTCTACTAGTGAGCATTTGGGAATGGAGTAGACTGGAAAAGTCTCGAGGTCACCTGCTGTTTTCCAGTTGAAAGTTTCTCGATGCGTATATCCAGTTCGATAATTGTCTATAATTTCTGCGGGTTGAGAGCCGAGAGCGCAATTCAATAGAGAGTGGTTAAGGTAAACAGGACGCATCAGTTCGAGTGTTTTAAAATAAACGTCGCCAGTGAGTTTAGGTTTTCAAAAGCTGCTCGAGATTCGGCATTCCGTTCGATACGTACCTGATATTTATTTTTAATTGCGACGGACAGTTGTAGTATATCCAATGAATCTAGGGCAATGCGGCTTTGGTCACCAACAATTATCTCGTCATTATTGAAGTCTTCGATGGTGAACTCATCTTTATCGCACTCTTCTATAATCATTTGTTTAAGGTCGTGCAAAATTTGGTCTAATTCCATCCGAGAGCCTTATATTGCCGAGTAAAAAGTAAGTAGCTGAGCGCAATGGTTAGAACACCGAATACTGCCAAGCCAGTTAAAGGCATTATTATATCCGAAAATTGAGATGGAAATAGCAAGAGTTGTTGAAAACCACTTAATGCCCAATTCATAGGAGAGATTACGGCGATGCTTTGTATTTCTATGGACATTATATTCGTAGGTATCATAATGCCACCGATTGCCGCAAGAATCAGGTTGAGCCCACCACCAAAAACAATGGCTTGCTCAGGCGTGCGGCACATAATGGCAATTAAAAGGCCCAGTCCGAGCGCAGCTAAACTGACTGTCATTGATAATAAAAAGTAAAGAATCAATGAGTTTCCCAGGTGGATGGATTGCCCACCTAAAAGCGGGACTAGGTAAAGAGCTGTTAATAATAAAAACACAAATTGCAGTTGATTAATGATGGCGTATGGAATGAGTTTATGTAGCAATACATAACTGGCTTTTAACTCAAATGATTTCATTCGAGCCAGGGTATTGGATTTGCGCTCTTTGATGAGCGTATTGGATAAAGGAAGCACCACAAAAAACATACCAAATATTAACCATGCGGGCATACTTTGCTCCACAGCATTGGGTAATCGGATGCTTTTGTCATTTAAAGACTCAATCGCTGGCAGTGTAGAGACTTTTTTAATTTCATCTATTTGATCGTCAACGGTCATTGATGCATCTAATAAGTCGAGATCGATTAAGATATTTTTTAGCTTGGTTTGGGAAGCAGCAATTGCAATCTGATTTTTCAGCAACATTTGCAGTCGAGTATCTAGCTTGGGTGACACCTGCAATTGAAACTCTACGTCAATAGGTTTTCGACTTTTTGAGTATTCCAGAAAGCTCGGTCGGATGACCAGCAATGCTTCATTAACCGTTAACTGAGCATTTTTTTTATCGACAAGTGTGATTTTCTCGATGATACCGGACTCGCTTAGCAAGTTTTGAAATAGCTCGGAATGATGATCGTGTAATTGATCAATGACAAAAATTTCAAACTTGTGTTGAGCAACATCAGATTCATCCGGTATAGCTAATGACATTATTAGCAAAAATAAAGCTGGCATTAAGAAAAGCACAGCCAGCCCATGCAAGTCGCTGAATAACAACCGAAATTCTTTTTTAATTAATGCGATTATCATCAAGCTCTCTCGGTGAGCCCTAGGTACAAACTTTCCAACGCTTGTTTTCCGTAGTGGAAAGAGTGTACGGGCTGTATTTGAGACTCGAATTCGTCAATCAAATGCGACACTTCCTGTTTTTTAACATTATTAACAATGTATTGGTTGTCACCAATTTTTTTAAAATTAAATTTGTTGATTTTGAAGTCGGATAACGATTTATTTGGCGTTGCTCGGGAAATATGAATCATCAGTTGATTGTCTTTTACAAAGTCATCAATAGCAATGGGCTCGAGTATTAATTGGCCTTTATCAAGAATGGTGATGTGGCTGCAGACACTTTCTATTTCATCGAGTTGATGAGAGGTATAAATGATCGTTTTGTTAAGCTTTCTTAATCGATTAACCGTATCAAGAATACGTTTGCGGGTAGCCGGATCAATGCCTGCTGTAGGTTCATCTAAAAACAATACTGGCGTATCTTTTAAAAGGCCTATTGCAAGGTTTAATCGACGTTTTTGACCACCGGATAATTTATGTGCTGTTACATCGAGAAATTCGTGTAAATCGCAATACTCTATGGACTGCGTCAGTAATTCGTTTTGTTTTTCTCGGGAAAACTTTGTAAAGCTTGAAAAAATTTCCAGGTTTTGTCGGGTTGTAAGATCGTCGTAAAATGCAAATTCTTGGGGGACCAAAGACGTGGCTTCAAGCAATGCATGAGTCATTTCAGCATGTTCGGGATGATTATTTTTGAGCGAAACGTTACCCATATTGAAAGGTAGCAATCCGCTCAAAATGCTCATTAATGTTGTCTTTCCCGCACCGTTATGTCCGAGCAAGCCTAACGTTGTATTTTCAGTGACGCGAAAGTTTAGCTCGTTTAAGGTGTTGGAGTCATTGCCCGGATATTTAAAGCTTAAGTGCGTTACATCAATCATACTAGAGCTTAATCCAGAAACAAATCCGGATAGGGTTTTATATCTTTATCAACCAGATAATGTGAGAAGTCTTCGACACCTTGATTGCGTAGGAAATCTTCATCAAGCAAACACTGGCCTGTTATTTCATTATTCTCACTGTTCAAAAGAGCATAGGCCGCATCTGCCATGATTGCCGGTTTTCGGCAGTGCTTGAGCATTTCTTGATTGCCAACTGCAAACTCGATGGCGGCTGTAGCGATCATCGTTTTTGGCCATAAAGAGTTAACGGCGATTTTATCTTTTTCCAGTTCTTGTGCTAAGCCTATGGTTAAAATTGACATGCCGTATTTGGAAATCGTATAGGGCGCGTAGTCTTTCATCCATTTGGGGTTTAAATTAATTGGCGGCGACAAATTTAAAATATGTGGGTTGTCTGACTTTCTCAAATAGGGAATGGCGTAATGCGACATGGTATATACCGCTCGGTGATTAACCGATTGCATCAAGTCATATCGTTTTGGACTGGTGTTTTCGACATTGGTTAAGCTTATTGCGCCAGCATTATTAATGATGACGTCGATACCGCCAAAGGTCTCCTGAGTAACTTCCATCAGTTTTTTTACTTCGAGCTCTTTACGAACGTCGAGCTGATAGGCTAAAGCTTTTCCACCAGCCTGATTCACTTCTTCTGCAACAGAGTGAATGGTTCCGCTCAGTTTAGGATGTGGCTCAACGGACTTTGCAGCGATGACAATATTGGCGCCATCTTTTGCACACCGTATTGCTATTTCTCGCCCGATACCTCGGCTGGCTCCGGTAATGATGATTGTTCTATTTTTTAGAGTCATTTTGCTATTCCTGATCAATAGTGGGGAGGTGGTGGCTCTTGATCTTGAGGGACCAAAGGTTGTTCTTGCAAACTGACAATTTGCACATGCAATTTTTCTATTTTGACCACTAATTGCTCTATTTGTTTTTGTTGCTTTATGACGGTGTTATTCAGTACGTCGATGGTATCTTCCTGAAACGCAAGTTTGCATTCCAAATCAGTTATTTTATTTTCTAAATTCATGTTCTGGCTCGTTACAACAAAGACTCAATATGTTTAGCAATGGATTCCGGTTTATCTTTTGGTGCAAAACGTTTGGTAACCTTGCCACTTTTATCGACCAGAAACTTGGTGAAATTCCATTTGATGGATTGACTTCCTAAAACACCGCGCGCTTCTTGTTTCAAAAACTTATAAAGTGGATGGGTGTTGTCGCCATTGACATCGATTTTGCTAAACAGAGGGAATGATGTAGAAAACCGAGTCGTACAGAAGTTGGCAATTTCACTGTTGTCGCCTGGTTCCTGCTTACCAAATTGATTGCATGGAAAGGCTAATACCGTAAAACCGCGTTCTTTATAGGTTTTGTAGAGGTCTTCCAAACCATCGTATTGAGGGGTAAAGCCGCATTCGCTAGCGGTATTCACAATGAGTAATACTTTATCTTTAAATTCACTCAGTGAGATTTCTTGCCCATCAATGTTGGTTGCCGTGTATTGGTAAATGGAATCGTTCATAAGTGTTTCACTCCATGCTGTCTGTAAAACATCTTACAACACCTCCGCAGATTTGGTAATCTCTTACCGGCAATTTCCCGGAGAATAAAATGAAAAAGACTGTTTTGGTATTTCTTGCTTTTTACACAATGCTTATTCATACAGCGGATCGGTTAAGTGATGAACAAGTAAAATATATTGCTGAGTTGCGTGATGAAGCGCTAAACAGCGAACTGGCTTATCAGCTGCTGGAATCCTTAACAACTGAAGTTGGCCCTCGTATGGCAGGCACTCCTGGAGATGCTCGCGCGGTCGCTTGGGCAGAAGCAAAGTTTAAAGCGCTGGGATTCGATAAAGTATGGAAGGAACCGGTCACTTTTCCGACTTGGCAGCGAGGTGAAGAGTTCGCAGAAGTCATCAGCCCGTTCCCGCAAAAACTCATGATCACGGCGTTAGGCAATAGCATTGGTACGGGTACTGAAGGCCTGCGTGCTGAAATTGTTCATTTTCCAACCTTTGAAGATTTAAAAAATGCTGAAAAAGGTGAGGTAGAAGGCAAAATTGTTTTTATCAGCCATAAAATGAAGAAAAGTCGTGACGGTTCAAGTTATGGAAAAGCGGTTGCAGCCAGAAGTAAAGGTGCTTCGGTTGCGGGCAGTAAAGGCGCAAAAGCCATTTTAATTCGCTCAATAGGAACCGATCACGACCGACTGCCACATACCGGAAATATGAATTACGCAAAAGAAATTACAAAAATTCCAGCGGCGGCGTTATCCAACCCCGATGCCGATATGTTATTGAATCAACTGAAACGCGGGCGTGTGGAAGTTGGTGTGACATTGACGTCGAAACCGGGTGATGATTACACGTCATACAATGTTATTGGCGAAATTACCGGCAGTGAACCACCCGATGAAGTAATTGTTATTGGCGGTCACCTCGATTCTTGGGACTTAGGTACCGGTGCTGTCGATGATGGAGCAGGGGTCGCCATTACCATGGCCGCTGCGAAATTGATCGCCGATGGAAAAAAACGTCCAAGACGAACCATTCGCGTTATTTTATGGGCGAACGAAGAGCAAGGCTTGTATGGCGCTAAAGCTTATGCGAAAGCACATGCGGATGAGATGGATAAACACATCACCGGCTCTGAATCGGATTTTGGTGCAGGTCTTATTTGGTCATTTGATTGGCGATCGAGTAACGAAAATGAACCTGTGATTGAACAAATGGCTCAAATTCTAAAACCGCTGGGTGTAAAAAAAGGAAAACCTAGCGCCAGTGGAGGTCCGGACTTATGGCCTTTAAGGCAACTTGGCATGAGTACCTTCGCATTGCGACAAGACGGTACGGACTATTTCGACTTACATCACACGGCCAATGACACTCTGGATAAAGTTAATCCAAAACATCTGGCACAAAATGTTGCCGTGTATGTTGTTTTTGCGTATGCAACCGCACAGGTAACGGGCAACTTTGGTTTTAATCTTAAATATTAGGAAGTGAAATGAGTGAATCAGCAATTAATAGTTATCAGGAGCAGGGTGTTTTAACTTTGCAGTTTAATCGGCCGGATAAGAAAAATGCGATTACCGCCGATATGTATCAAACGTTGGCTGACGGATTAATTTTAGCGAATAAGCAAGATGATATTCGCGTTGTGAAAATCATTGGTTCCGATACTGCATTTTGTGCCGGTAACGATTTAAAAGACTTTTTGGAAAATCCTCCACATAATGATGACAATCCGGTATGGCAATTTTTGTTTGCCTTAGCCGATTGCGATAAACCGATTGTTGCCGGTATTAATGGTCCGGCGGTAGGTGTAGGCACCACTTTATTATTGCATTGTGATCTGGTGGTTGCATCGCAAAGCGCGGTGTTTGCATTGCCTTTTACCGGGTTAGGGTTGTGTCCGGAAGCGGCTTCGAGTTTTCTAATGCCGAAACAATGTGGGATGAAAAAAGCAACCGAATGGTTATTGTTAGGTGATCGATTCAATGCACAGCAAGCGGAACAAGCTGGGCTCATTAATTGCGCAGTTGAGTCTGCAGAACAGGTAACCGAACAGCTCGACAATTGGTGTGCAAAACTGCAAAAATTACCTCATGAGTCGATTATGGTCACTCGTCGTTTATTACGTGGAAGCCAGCGGCAATCGGTAAAAGAGCGTATGAAAGCTGAAGGTGATGAGTTTAAACGATTGTTAAACAGCGAAGCAGCCAAAAGAGCGTTTGAAGCGTTTTTGAAACGATAATATTGATAACTGCAATAAACTGTACCCCAAAGATGCATTCCGGCTTTGGGGTATTTTTTGTTAAAACATCGATAGAAAACCAACAAGAAAAAATGGCGAATAGCAGCTTCGTTAAATCAAAGTTTTCATTTCGATAACACGCGTTGCATCTCGAAAAGCAATCGATAGCTTTTCAGAAACTATTAAATTAAGAGCGATCGCTAGAGTTACTTTTCAGAAACTTTGCTGCGGCTGATTCGACCTTCTTGTTCAGTAGGGCGTTCAGAAGGGCCGCGTCGATTCCTGCGAAATAAAAACTCCCCGCTCAAACAATGAGCAGTTCGGCCAATGGATCGGTGTTTAATCATTTTCGTATTCATAATCGTAAGTATAGTCCATTTGAATGATTTATTTATGACACCTGTTCAAATTTTTAGTTCGTACCTTAGGTAAACATCATTAAACAAACACCACTAATAATAACAACTCCAATTAAATTAAGAACAAGACCCTTGGCAGCCATTTGTCGAATACGGATTTTCTCGCTTCCGAAAACCACCGCATTTGGTGCCGTGGCCACTGGCAACATAAAGGCACAGCTGGCACTCATAGCCGCGGGTACCATTAAAAGAGCCGGATCGATACCAGCACTTATTCCAGCTGCAGCGAGAATGGGCATCAGTAATGTTGTGGTTGCCGTATTACTGGTAACTTCTGTTACGAAGGTTACAAACAAGCACAAAAGAGGTACCAGAATCCAAGGCGAGAGTTGCGTCATTACAGCAAGTTTATCACCAGCCAATTGACTTAAGCCCGATTGTTCAAATGCTTTGGCAATACAAATACCACCACCAAATAGAATGAGAACGCCCCAGGGTATTTTATTGGCAGTTTCCCAGTTGAGTAACCGGCCTCCTTTACCGTCCGAAATTACAAACATAGCAACCGCCGCCAACAAAGCAATGCTGGCATCATTAGCGTATTTTAATTCCAACCATCCACTCCAACCCCCAAATGGTTCTTTTCGCGTAACCCAAAGGGTTGCTGTCATTAAAAATACAATTAATACTCGCACTTCTTCCGAACGCCATTTGCCCGGATGCGGCACATGAAGTTGGTTATCAGTCGACAAACCGCGTTTTAACCAAAGCCAGGCTATGGGTATGAACAAGATGACCACAGGAATGGCCCAACCCATCCATTCACTAAAAGTGACCGTTTCTCCGGTTGTTTCCTGATAAACACCGCGAAATAACATATTGGGAGGTGTCCCAATGGGGGTCCCAATGCCACCAATACTGGCTGCGTAAGCAATACCTAATAACAAAGCGGGTACTAATGCTTTGTCTTGATTTTTCTCCAATACGGCTAAAGCGACAGGCAACAGCATAAGTGTCGTTGCAGTGTTAGAAATCCACATACTGAGTAAGGCAGAAGCCACCATAAACCCAGCTAACACTCTTGAGCTGGAATGACCACCAAACCAATGGATCATTTGTAAAGCAACCCGACGGTGGGTACCGGACTTTTCCATCGCTTTGGACAAAATAAATCCACCCATTAACAGCAATATTAAGTGATGTCCGTAAGCTTGTGCGACCTGAGAAGGTTTTAAAATTCCCAACAATGGAAATAATGCGAGTGGCAAAAGGCTTGTCGCAGCTATGGGAACGGGCTCACTGATCCACCAAATCGCGCACCATAATGTAATCCCCAAGGTGATTGCAGCGGAGACGGGTAAGCCTGAAGAGTGAGACATTAAGCCGGTTATCACAGCACTTAAAGGACCTAATATCAGGGCCAACCGCTGAATGTTTTGTTTTTGCCTTGTGCTCTCAGGTTGTGAATGTTGAGTCATTTTTCTTAAATTATATTTCAACTAAAGCGCCTAAGTTGCTGAAATTTCTAGCTAAAGTCAAGGCAATATTAACAGTGTCTTTCACACTTTACGTTTTGTTTTAACAAGATGATTGGTGACTTTTTTAAGGTCTATACGGTTCGGTAGCTGTTCGCCATTTGACCGATCAATAAAAAAAGGCCAAAATAATCAACATATTGCAAATACTATCTATAATTAAGTTTAACAATAATTCATGCTAATTCAGGAAAGTTTGCAACCGCTATGACCGCAAAAGTGATCGCAATTGCTCAGGCAAAGGGAGGCGTAGGTAAAAGTACGCTCTGTGCTAATCTTGCCTCTACATTTTCAGATGTCGAGAAGACATTATTGGTTGATTGTGATCCTCCACAAAACTCGGTATTCGCTTGGCATCAGGTTCGCGAAGAGATTTACGAAGATACCGGTTTATCGATTGAAACGGCCGGGCGGCCTGCTGAGTTGCTTTCACTGCTGGAAAAAGAGCAGGATAATTACGATATTATTTTATTGGATGGACCTCCTCATATCAGTCCGATGACTCGAACAATGATTGCGGTTGCTTCTTTGGTCCTAGTTCCACTTGCACCTTCGCCGGTAGAAATTTGGTCATTCAAGGAAATGGATAGATTAATGGGAGAAGCTAAAAAATTGAACCCCAATTGCCATGCTCGAATATGTTGGACACGTGTTCGTACCAGAGTTAAGTCCGCAGAAGATTTAATAGACGATGTAAAAAAATCGAGTCACATTAAGCCATTTTCCAGTCAGTTAACCCAACGAGTTGCGTACGTAGACTCTTTCGCTGAAGGATTATCCGTTTATGAATGGCCAGATGCCGTTGCGCGGGCAGAACTTTGGGCGTTATTTTCTGCGACTCAGCGATTGTTAAAAAAGTGTCCAGAATTTTCACTGAAAGATCGAGCCAAAGTATTGGCTTTTAGTAAGAGTGGTTAAAAGCAATCTCTGAAATACCTCTTGTAAAAAAATAACTCAAACATTAAAACCTTTTTGCATCTTGTTACGTCTATATAGGCAACTCAGTGTCTTTGATCGATTGGACTGATAACAGGAGCAAGTCATGCGATCACATCTTAGCAAAAGTTGGATATACAGCGTTATTTTAGTCATTTCTTTATTATTGACAGGCTACACGGTGAAGTCGGGTTCAACGATGATCCAATTTTCGGCATTATTGCCTTTTAGTAGTCAGCCTCTGTTTGTGGTTGAGTCGTCAAATAACGTTGTCTCACAAGGCTGTAAAAGTTAGCCGTTTCGTCGCTAAACTGAGCGGTTGATTCAATTCGCTCTTTTCCTTTGTTCCATTCAAAATGAAAAGGTAAAAAATAACCCGCCAAATGGCGGGCAACAATGGGGTTTTTGAGGAGCATAGCTAAGGAGCAGAGTTGAATCGCCCTTAGCTTGCCGATTGAGTGTACTGGATTAGATTTTTAAGGTGTGTGTCTGAGTGTAAAGGATTGTTTCGGCAAGGGATCACTTCATTATGGGGAATTTGTTAAAATATAATCGGCTATTGATGCGTTGTTTAGGAAAAAAGCATGAGACCTTATATTGAGTTGCAAGAATTGTTGGTGGATTTAAAACAGGAAATGCAGCGAATCGATTTTTGGTCGAGTCAAAAGCCAGAGCCTGCGGCACTTGCCAGTTCAACACCATTTTGCGTTGACACACTCACGTTCGAACAATGGCTTCAGTTCGTAATGGTTCCAAAACTTGAGTTGATGATCATGCATCAACAACGACTGCCTGCTGCATCCAATATATTACCAATGGCTGAAGAGGCCTACAAAAATGACCGAGCTAAAACCAAAGCATTGTTGCTGCTGATTGCTCGCTTTGATCGGTTATCCGAAATGCTGGTTTAAGAGTTACCGATTGATTTGTCGCGTAAAGATTTCAATCGATACGGCTTCATTCGATACTTTTGAATATGAAACCGCTGACCTCGCACTGTATCGAGTAGCTCAAGTTCAATAGGGCAAGAAAATTGAGGAGTGTGAGTCACCAATGTATGAAACTCGCCATTTTCTCCACAAGGGTCTACTTGAGCGGGCAAGCTTTCAATCAATGACTGAGTATAGTCTTTTCCCACAAAGGCGCCGTCCAACTGAGTTGTATCGACTGTAATCACTTTCGCCTGAATATGACGGGTGATAATTTCTTGAGAGAGCTTTTGCGGTGACTCACCCAAAATAGGAAATAGGCATTCAATACCGGCGGGTTCTAAAAAGTTTCTGCGATATTGTTCGATGCCATTGCAAAACATATCGCCAAATGCAATGGCATCAAATTCAATACTGGATAATTTAAGAGCGTTAATTACGATGGACTGATAAACACCATTGTCCGGAAATACATCTGGGAGCTCTGCTTTGATCAATGGTAAATTCAATCGTTCCGCTTGTGCTTCAACAACTTCAATAGGCGTTTCTTGAAACGGCACGGAGTTTTTTAAATAAGTGGTAAACAGTGCGACCACTTTTATACCCGGTTGTTCAAATAAACGTAACAACGTGAGCGTTGAGTCTTTACCGGAAGACCAACTGACAATCACTCGCTTCATGTTAACGATTCCAGATAATCTTTAATACCCACGGCCAATTGCGAAGCCGCGGGTCGGCAAAAACGGAAGAACAATTCGGGTTCAATTAACTCAAGCTCCATTATTGCTAACTGCTTATCATTGTCACGGATCATATCGACGCGACCATACAAAGGTTTAGGATCGCATACAGCAATAGCATTTTCTGCAAATTCAATTTCTTCTTGAGTAGGAATATAAGGATGAACGGTTCCTCCGTGATCGTCCTGTACACGAAAATCACCTTTGGCTGCCACTTTTTGTACGGCATGCGTGTATTTGCCGTTCATGACCATCAAACTTAATTCACCCTGAGTGGTTATGCTATTTTGAAAGGGTTGCAGCATAAAGTCTTCTAGTTCAATGAGGTTGTTTACTTTTTCTTGAAGTTCAGTGGCATTGGATTGTCCAATGAGGTAAGTGTGTCTTGCTGCACCAGAAACAACTGGTTTTATAATGGCTTTGTTAAAGCTGTATTTGTCCATTAGCAAGGTTAAATCGACAGGTTCGCCTTTTGGCAGTATGAACGTATCTACTGCGTTAACACCTTTTTGATTGAGTTCGATTAAGTAACGCTTATCCAAATTCCAAAGTAATGTTGAAACGTCATTAATGCAATGGGTTTGGGATTTAACCTTTTCTAACCAGTGAGAAAACTCGTTAAATCGATCAAAGTAATCCCAAGTGGTGCGAAATAACACGCTTTTGCAGAGCGACCAGTCAAAGTCGGGATCGGACCAGGACTTTTTAATCACACGAAGCTTTTGTTGTTTCAGAGCATCGATGACAAACTCGTCTTCCAGCAAAACTTGCAATGTGTACCAATCCCGCTTGTTGGTATCTATGTATTTGTCTTCGGTCAGAACCACCACATCGTATAACTTACTCATAGTATTACTCTTGGTAAAATTTTCTTAGCTTTCTTGCTAACGTCAAAAACTTGTCATTTTACTTTCGCGAATTTGTCACGAAAATTTTCTATAAATAACGTCAATACTTTTTGAGGTTATTTATCATGAATATTGTTGCACAACCCGAAACTCAAAAACATTATCAGGAACTGGCAGAGCTTATGGGTATTAACCTTGAGCAATTAAAGTCATCCAGCAAAGAGCCTAAGTGGCGCAAACTTGAGATTATGCGTGAACTCAAAGTACTGGAATCGCACATGCTGGATTTACAATCATATACTCAATTTTCTAAACGCTAAGACTGCGCATTAAAATGACTACTCAACGTATTTCGATAAATTAACACCGTGTTGATGCGCCCAATGTTCAATCAGATAATATGAAATGGAGCTACTGCTCGACATTCTTAATTGATCCGACTCTAGCATTTCAATGATATTGTCCGGGCTAACCCAAATGCCTTCATCCAGCTCTTTATCGAGTGGGTTAAACGATTTTTTATCCGCCTCTGCGGTAAAACCAATCATAATGGAACAAGGAAATGGCCAAGGTTGTGAACCTAGGTATTGAATATTGTCCACGTTTAGTTGGCTTTCTTCCCAGACTTCGCGCTCAACGGCCTGTTCGAATGATTCTCCAGGCTCTACAAAACCGGCCAATACAGAATAAAGTTTTTCTGGCCAAGCAGCCTGGCGAGCTAATAATAATTCTGACTGATGAGTGACCGACACAATAATCGCCGGATCGGTTCTAGGAAAAACGGAGGTTTCACAGGCGGAACACAATCGTTCATGGCCACTTTTTTTAACTTGTGTTGGCTCGCCGCACTTTCCACAATAACTGTGATACCGATGCCAATAGAGCAGGGCTTTACCGTAAGCCAAAGTTGATGCGTAAGGTTCGGCTATCATAGGTAGTGCGGCTCGTAAATCCAGCCATTGCTGATGGAAGCTGGATTCAAAATCGGAAGCGTTTATTTTGGCACAAAACCAAGGCGTATTATTGGCATGGCCGAGGTAAATCCAGCTTTTTGAATTGGGCCGATCCTGGTGATGGATGGCGTTAACCGGATGAACGCCATCGTGTTGAAGCAAAGGTTGGTAACGTTCATTGAATATTATTAACTGAGCGTCCTGCTGCTCTTTCCATTGAGTAATTTGCTGGTACTGGTCTCGCAAATGCGCTTTTCTATTCAATGGTGAATAGGCAAATTTCCACACGATTATTCATCCTCAACTGCGTTAAATCTGCATCTTATTTGGCTCTTGAAGCAGAAGTATTGCTTAATTTTGGGCGCATCCTAACACACATATCACAGTGAAAATAGTCAATTTACAACCTTTTGTTACAAATGAACATTGATAAAAAAGTCAATAAAAACAATTAGGTATGGCTTTAATTTTAACTTTTAAATGCATGAAAAAATACGGTTGTTGTGTTTTGCTGTGATGGTGTTATAGTTACATACAACACCGGTTCGGTGGCACAGGCTCCCAATCACAGAGGAGTTGAATTTAACCAAAGGTGAATACGGTATGCAGACAAGTTGGAATGACAATCAACCGATATACCGCCAGCTACGAGACAAAGTGATCGCATCCATACTCGATAAAGAGTTGTTGGAAGGTGATGCACTCCCTTCGGTCAGACAGGTTTCTGCGGATTTTCAGTTAAATCCGATTACTGTCTCCAAGGCGTATCAAGAGTTGGTTGATGATGAAGTGGTCGAAAAAAGAAGAGGGGTCGGAATGTTTATTCAACAAGGCGCGAGAGAAAAATTACTCAGTAAAGAAAGGACTCAGTTTTTGACCGAAGAGTGGCCGGTCATTATTGAAAAAATTAATCGATTGGGGTTGAAAGCTTCGGATTTATTTTCTGAACAAGCCAAGCCGGTTCAAGGAGAAAAATCATGAGTTGTATTGTCACTGCTAAGGGATTGAAAAAATCTTATGGCAGCTTCGATGCTTTAAGAGAAGTGGATTTTACCATCGATAGAGGCCGTATTGTTGGTTTAATCGGTCCTAACGGAGCCGGAAAAACAACCGCACTAAAAGCTATATTAGGGTTAACAACCTTCGAAGGTCATTTGGATGTATTTGGCCTGGATCCAAAAAAAGAGCGACACAAGTTAATGCAAAGAGTTTGCTTTATTGCCGACGTTGCTGTGCTACCAAAATGGTTAAAAGTAGAGCAGGCTTTGGAATTTGTAGCGGGTGTGCATCCAAAGTTTGATCGTCAAAAAGCAGAAGGATTTTTACAAAAAACTAAGATCAAAATGCAAAGTAAAGTTGGTCATTTATCTAAAGGCATGGTCACTCAACTGCATTTAGCTTTGGTATTGGCAATTGACGTTGAGCTTTTGGTGTTAGATGAGCCGACATTGGGGCTCGATATTCTTTACCGAAAAGAATTTTACAACGAACTGTTATCGGAATTTTTCGATGAACAAAGAAGTATCATTGTTACCACTCACCAAGTTGAAGAAGTGGAAAATTTATTGACGGATTTGATGTTCATCAAAGACGGAAAAATCATTCTGGATTCGACGATGGACGAAGTCAGCGAACGCTTTATTGAAGTGATGGTAGCCAGCGAAAATGCAGAAAAAGCAAAGCAACTTAAACCTATAGCAGAGCGAGAAGTTTTCGGACGGAAAGTATTTTTGTTCGATGGCGTGACTCACGATATCGCATCTACGTTAGGCGATACTCACAGACCCAGCGTATCTGATTTGTTTGTTGCCAAAATGAAGGAGGCGACGTTATGAATTTAACAACCTTTAAAACGCTCGTGTTACGAGAATACTGGGAAAACAAAAGTCTGTCATTGGCACCGGCAATAGTGGGTACCATTGTGCTGTTGTCTTTATTAATTTTACTGATCACTGGACAGAGCTTTATTAGTACTCATGGTTTTCAAAGCGATATTAATATTAATATTTCTAAGCTTAATGAATTAGAACTTACTGATTTACCTAAAGCCATTATTGCATTTCAGTTTGGACTGTTTGCTCCCCTTTGCGTTGGCTTAATGTTTGTACTTTTCTTTTATAGCTTAGGGAGTCTGTATAACGAACGACGTGATCGTAGCATACTGTTTTGGAAATCAATGCCAGTATCGGATACACAAACCGTGCTTTCTAAGGTGTTCTCGGCGTTCGTAACCGCCCCTGTATTATCGGCCATTATAGCTGTCATTGTGCAAATTATTGGGCTTATTCTGGTAACTCTGTTTGTTTGGTTTAATGGTGAGTCGGCCTGGGCGTTGGTTTGGTCTCAATCGTCGCTGTTTAAAGTTATTTTTAATGATTTCGCTATTTTACTGATGTTGGGTTTGTGGATGGCACCGATACTGGGATGGTTATGGATGGTGTCAGCATTTGCAAAACGAGCTGCGTTTCTGATTGCTGTGTTTGTTCCGCTCGGCATTATTATGGTTGAAGGTATGATTTTCCACTCTTCAAAGTTTGGTGAAATGATTGGCAATCATTTTTCGAAAGTCGAACTGATTGTTGATGGTACTGTTCATCATGGGCACCCATTTGTCATTATGCAAAATCCAGGATTCTGGGTTGGAACATTGATCTGTGCCGTGTTTGTTGGAGCAGCGATATACATTCGCCGCTATCGAGACGACAGTTATTAATTTGAATTGAAATAAGTTGAAAGCTATTTAACGAAAATAAGGGCGTGATTTTCACGCCCGATATTCAGCAGGAGAAGTGTTATGAAACAAGTAAGAAAATGGACTGACCGCGTAAGTTTGGCGATTTTTGTTATAAGCTCTGTTTATGTCTTGAGTAATATTAAACAATATCCTGAACTGGCTCACGTGGAATCAACCGGCGATTTAATCAGCAGCATGGTTTGCCTGATATTGGGGCTTTAAATCAGCCCCAACTCCAGTAAGAACGCATGCATTCGTTGTGCAAATATCGCATAACCCGCTGCGTTTAAATGGATGGCATCGGATTTGTAGTCTTGATCCGATAGTAATTCACTCAGTTCATCTTCAAATAAAGGAATATTGAGTTGTTCCGCAACTTGCTGATAAATATTTGAGTCACCCAAAAAGATACTCGGTTCCGGGACGGCGACTAAAACAACAATAATGTTCCTTTCCTGCATTGTTTTAATTAAAGATTTTAAATTTTCTGTAATGTCAGTCTTACGTTTTTTCCGTAAAAAATCATTACCACCCAGACAAAGAATAACCATAGCAGGTTGATGTTCATTTAACGTAGAGTTGAGTCGGTTTAGTCCGTCTTCCGTAGTATTTCCTGGAACGCCAGCATTAATCACCTCTCGATGAATGAGCGTTTGTAAAATTGCTGGATAGCTTTGCTCAGGTTTTGCACCGGTTCCGAACGTTAAACTATCACCAAAAGCGAGTATTTTTGCATCGTAACTCAGTGGGGTGTATTTGTACGTTTGTTCACAACCCAACGCGAAAAATAAAAGGAAAATTACGGGTATGAGTTGCTTTGCGTGTTTATGTTTCATTTATTGATCGGCTTTTAACTGTGCAATCACAAAAGGAGCGACCACAACAGTCCACAATAGAGTCTCGGACTGACAATTCATTTTGACCCATTCGATATCCGGCTTAATGAGCTCACCTGATTGAAGCAAGCTTTCAATTTCTTTTGATTGATCGAGTGAGAATTGGCAAGCGATCTCAATTAAGTCTTGATTGGTATTAGCAATTATCAACTGTCCCCGCGCAAAAAAGACCTCCAGCTCTTTCCAGCTGGCGATCGCTGTTTCGGCGTTCAGCTTTGCCTTCAGGAGGTCTAAATCTTGTTTCGAAGCTTGGTGCTCTGAACGGTGCTGTTGACTCATCGGTTTTCCTGTCTTTGTCTAAATTAAGCAAATAATAAGCATGAAAATTGCCATTTGAGATTGTTGAGTGGCCTTAACTTTGTAAATGCACATCATAGAGTAGGGTGTTGGATGCTATGAAAGACTCACGTTTGGCTGCTCAGACGGTGCTTTTCATGGAACTATTTGTTAATTTTAACATTTTTCTTTTTGGTGTTCATGAATTATGGGTTTTCTACCAAGTGATTGAGGCTTGAGAAAACTTCGGAAAATGAAAGCCAATGGCTTGATCGGATTTAGTGCATATTAATGTCGCAACAGTTAGCGATATTGATAATAATGATGACGAAAAGTGATAGGCAAACAGCATTGAAACGATGCTGCGTTCGAACGGTTGACGTTTTAATAACGTGTTAATAATAAAGGGATTTATTAATTGTTGTTACCTGAAAGTTGGTGTAATCTTCTAGATAATGGAAACCACATAATGAGGTGAACCATGAACACTGTTATTCGCTCCTCCATGCGCCAACTGCGTAACTCGCTGGTCGTAGTTCTGCTTTTCAGCTGCACAACGGCTTTTTCTGAAATAACATCACAAATTGAAGTGACGTATATTGAACCGCATAAGTTTATCGACATTGAAGAGTCTGATATGTCGCGTAAACGCTCGGCAGAAAAGTTTACTCAATCAATGGATAAGTTTTTTAACACCGAAGCCAGTGCCTTATTGAAGCCTGGCTATCGATTAAAACTTGAGATTCTGGATGTCGATAGGGCTGGGGAAATTCGTTACAACATGGCGCCGGCGCATCGTGATGTGCGCGTTTTGCGAGATATTGAACGAGTACGCATTAAGTTTAATTTCCGTCTCATTGACGAGAACCAAAAAGTCGTTAAAGAGGGAGAGCTAAATTTAAGTGAGTTTTATCAGATCGGTGGTATCGAATCCCGAAAATCCGACAAAGAACACCTTTATTTTGAGAAGAAGTTGTTAAAAGATTGGCTTTCTTCTTTGCAGAAGTGATTTTCGGTTATCAGAGTAGGGCTTTTGGCTCTACTCCGATAAAAAAGTTTCCCAAACACTGATCCTGAGCTAATTTTAAACTAAGGCGTATTGTTGTCGCTAACTTTGACGTAAAGGGGAAGGGGAGTTATGGCATCTAACGACATCATTTTTCTGCTGCAAGACTTTGAGCAAAAGCTGGCAAATCTGGAGTCGGATGACCCACAAGTTGCTAAAGATTTGCGAGCTGCCAGACACCAAATTCGAGACTTGCTTTCAAACCCGGATAGCGTGCCTGAACCCGATGAGTTTTTGATGGATCAATTGGCTGGAGTTGCCGAGCACTTTGAAACTGAACATCCGGTACTTTCGGAATGGGTCAGTAAATTGAGTGACTTATTCAGCCGAATTGGAATATAGCTAAAGGTTATTTGTAGAGTTTAAGAAAGTTGAAGATAATTCTAGGCCATAATCAGCCGTTCAACGTATCGAATGACTTACATGCATACACAAACAGTTAACATTCATAAAGTTAGTGTGGTACCCGCACCCGCCTAGTGCGGGTATTTGTGTTGCTAAAGCAAAAGCCCGCAGACCCTAAATCTGCGGGCTTTTTTTATGCCGAGATGCCAAGGGTCTTAAAAAGAAACTGAGAGAGACCCAATGGAAACGAGCAAAGTATTGGTGGTCAAAATTGGCAGTGAACTCATGACGTCCATCGATTCAGTTGCCAATATTGCTAATCAAATCAACGAACTTATTCACTCTGGTTATCGTGTTGTCTTGATCAGCTCCGGCGCTGTTGCATTAGGTCGGGAGCGACTGAAAAAACAATACATAAGAGAAAAGCGAGCAAACCTTGAGTCGGAAAAACTAAATCCACTCATGGCGACCATTGGGCAGGACGAAGTGATTGCTCGGTGGAAAAAGTATTTAACTTTGCCGATTGGTCAGGTACTGATTGATCGCGAGCATTTGAGTCATCGACAGGCCTTTCTTAAAACGCACCAACTGATTTTGAACTTATTTCAACACGGCGTTATTCCTGTCATTAATGAAAACGATGCAATGAATGATGGTTTGCGAAAGTTAGGCAACAATGACTTTCTCGCGGCTTATATTGCCAATATGTTAGGCGCTCAATGGTTAATTTTGTTGACGCAAGTGGGCGCCATTTATCGTGATTTTCCGGTAAATAAACGTGCTATTCAACAGTGTTCTGTTTACGATGATTTTCTTGATTCAGTAACGCAAAATAGCGTTTCACATACCGGAACCGGTGGTATGAAAACGAAAATCGCCGCTGCGAGAATTGCCGCACAAAAAGGGATTCATACATTAATTTCCAATTCAGCGGGAGCATTATTGCAACAAATGACGGAAAACGCGTTGGGTGGAACACGTATTTACTCACAACAAAGTGGTTCCAAAAACATTCGTGTTTGGTTGCAGGAAACTTCACAAGCACGGGGGCAGCTATACATTGACGCCGGTGCAATTCATGCCATTACCGCGAAAGGCGCATCACTTTTATTACCGGGAATTCAATGTTTTGAAGGCGTTTTTAAGCATCGTGATGTGGTGGAAATATTAGACCGAGCGTCACATCGAGTGCTGGGTAAAGGGTTTATCCGTTGCAGCTCCAATGAGTTAAAAGAAATGCTCAATCAAGCTGTGCCTATCAAACGCACCGGATCCAACAAAGCAACGATCATCGTTCATCGAAATGAATTAGCACTTTCATCAGCGAGGGAAAACCATTATGAATGATCAACCATTATTCGCTCTAAAATCGGCAAGTGTTCAATTGAGGCAGACATCCACTCACGTAAAAAACTCTGTTTTACGTGAAGTGGCTTCCGCTTTGCTTCGAGATGAATCCGCGATACTTCAAGCCAATGAACAGGACATATTACAAGCGAGAGAGCGTCAGCTTTCTGAGAGCCAGATCGATCGATTGCTGCTTAATCACAACCGTTTACAAGCGATGGCTGAGGCTGTCTTGCAGGTTGCTGAATTAACGGATCCAGTCGGCGCAATCGTTGATAGCCACTCCAATAAAGGGTTAATGATCAAACGCGAGCGAACACCACTTGGTGTAATATTGATGATTTATGAATCAAGACCCAATGTCACCATCGATGCGGCTAGTTTGGCCTTCAAATCCGGTAATGCCATTTTATTACGTGGTGGTAGCGAGTCGCTAAATACCAACCGTGCGTTGATGGCGGTATGGAAAAACGTGTTGATTCAATATCAAGACCTAGCGCATGCCGTTACTATGGTATCGTCTCAGGCGCACCATGTCGTTGATCATTTGCTTAAGCAATCGGACTGGATTGATCTGGTTATCCCTAGAGGTGGGCCTAGGTTAATTGAGAGTGTGGTCGATAAAAGCCGCATACCTGTGTTGAAACATTATCAGGGTATTTGCCATTGCTTTATTGATGAATCTGCGGACTTGAAAAAAGCGATCAATATCATTTTCGACGGCAAATTATCGCGCCCAGGTGTATGCAATGCATTGGAGACCCTACTGGTGCATTCTGGAATCTCCGACCATTTTTGGTCGCAGTTGTTGGAAATGGCACAAGTACATCAACTTGAGTTAAGAACGTGTGGGTTGTCCTTAAACCGATTACCAGGATCGAAACTTGCGCAACAGGAAGATTTTGGACGAGAGTATTTATCCAAAATATTGGCCGTTAAACAAGTTGAGTCGATTGACTCTGCGATTCAGCACATCGCTCAGTTCGGCTCTCAACATACGGAAGTCATTGTTTCTGAAAACCAGCAAAACATTGATCAGTTTAAAAAAGCGGTAGACGCGTCTGTGATCATGGTGAATTGTTCTTCTCGCTTTTCTGATGGCGGGGAACTAGGACTTGGCGCAGAAATTGGTATTTCAACCACGAAACTGCACGCTTATGGTCCAATGGGGTTAGAGGCGTTAACAGTCCCTCGATTTATTGTTGTAGGGCAGGGAGAAGTGCGCCATCAACCGTATCTTTAGATATTGTGTAAGAATCATAAGCAGGCCCAGTAAACGATTCGAAATACTTTAAACTATCGTTAATGGTTGCTGAGCTTGCTAACGATCAATTAAGAGATACGTCACTTCTCTGTATATTCCACCACCGCTTTGCCGAAATCTTGCGCAAAAGCTTATAAAATCAACCGTTTCACCTCGGATCAGCGGCATTAGTCACTTGCGTAATCCTACATGTTTATGATGTCATTGGGGTTTGACAGATTCGTGTGATGCTGCATTGCAGCGTAATTTAGGGACTTTCCCGAATAATTCTCGGGATTAACGATAAAAACAGACAAGAAAGAGACAAAACATTATGGCCGCTCGAGGTTCATTTAATTCACGCTTAGGTTTTATTTTAGCTGCTGCTGGATCGGCAGTGGGTTTGGGCAATATCTGGAAGTTCCCCTTTGAAGTCGGCAATGGCGGTGGTGCGGCTTTCGTTGTTATCTATTTGGCTTTTTGTTTTATTCTTTGTTATCCCGTATTGGTTACCGAAATTGCCATTGGCCGAAAAACTCAGCGTAACCCGGTAGGTGCCTTTAAAGCACTTGGCTTTAAAAAGTGGGCCATCATCGGTTATATGGGCATTGCCAGTGGCGTTTTAATCCTTTCATTTTACAATGTGGTTGCCGCCTGGTCTTTTGGTTATGTGATTGAAATGCTTCAATCCAACTTTGGCATCGGTGCGCAATTTGGTGAGTTTATTACCGACTGGGTTAAAGTGGCGTTATACGCCGTTATTTTTATGAGTACCACGGCATTCATCGTTTCTAACGGCGTATCGGGCGGTATCGAGCGAGCCGCCAAACTGTTAATGCCTACGCTGATTATTATCATAATCGGATTGTTACTTTACGCATTAACGCTACCCAACGCTATGGAAGGTGTGAAGTTTTACCTGGTTCCTGATTTTTCTAAGTTAACAGGAGATGTTGTTTATTCTGCCTTAGGTCAAGCGTTTTTCTCTTTATCTCTGGGTATGGGGGCATTAATTACTTACGGAAGTTATGTGCCGAAAGATCAAAATATTGTAAGTGCAGGGGCGATGATCACGTTAGCCGATGTTGGCATTGCATTCATTGCCGGCTTTATGATGTTTCCTTTTGTATTCAGCCAAGGTATTGAGCCCAATGGTGGAGCGGGGCTTATCTTCGTAACATTGCCTGGTGTTTTTGAGTCGTTGGGCGCAACGGTTGGCGTCATTGTCGGTGTACTCTTTTTCTTGTTATTGACGTTTGCAGCTCTGACTTCGACGGTGTCGTTATTAGAGGTGCCTACGTCTTATATGGTTGATGAGCATGGTTTTGAACGCAAAAAAGTCGTTTGGGTTATCGCAACTGTTATATTTATCGTGGGAGTGCCCTCGATGTTATCCACAGGAACGGTTGACTGGCTGACTTCTTTTGTCACCATGCCCGGACATGACAGTGCAATTTCATTTATGGACTTTGTTGAGGATTTGGCAGCCGATTCATTTTTACCCGTAGGTGGCTTTTTAATTAGTGTGTTTGCGGCGTGGGTTTGGCGAAAAGAAAATCTCAACGAAGAGTTAGCCGCAGGTGATGAGGCGATTCGTGGTACAATATTGCAAAAATACATTGATTTTGCGATCAGTTATATTTGTCCACTCATGCTTGGTCTGATTGCGGTGGTTACAATTCTTGAGCGATTCTTTGGAATTGCATTAATCGGATAAAAACTACAATGAAAAAGGAAAAGAGCACATCACGTGCTCTTTTTCTATGGTTTGAATAAAAGCAGCAGGTGAATATGTCGCATACCAAGTCCCCATCGTTATTGGACGCTTTGATTCCGGTTTTCTTTTTAGTCGGACTTTTGGCTTTTTCTGTGTATCTGTATGGCTCCGACTCATCATATGGCGCGAATCAAATTGCTTTGATTTTAGCTGCGGGGTTGGCAGCGCTTATCGGTATTAAAAATGGCTATACCTGGAAAAATATAGAAGAAGGGATTGTTCAGGGTATTTCCAGCGCGCTAGGTGCAATTTTAATTTTGTTAGCGGTTGGGTCTTTAATTGGCACTTGGCTTTTGTCTGGCACTGTACCAACCATGATATATTTCGGATTGCAACTTATGCATCCTTCTGTATTTTATGTGGCAGCATGTATTATTTGTGCGCTGGTTTCAGTCAGTATTGGCAGTTCCTGGACAACCGCTGGAACCGTCGGTGTCGCGCTCATTGGTGTAGCGAATGGAATGGGTTTATCGGTAGAAATTACCGCTGGTGCAATCATATCTGGCGCCTATTTTGGCGATAAAATGTCACCTTTATCGGATACAACTAATTTGGCACCTGCAGTAGCGGGCACCGATTTGTTTACACACATTCGTCACATGACTTGGACCACCACGCCCAGTATCATAATCGCGGCGGTGGTTTTCCTGGTGATTGGAATTGTGCAATCTGGCAATGAGTCTGCTGTTGATCTGGAAAGTACGCTCAACGTTATTAACCAAAATTTTAATGTTACGGTGTGGACGTTAATTCCTTTGGTCGTTGTGTTTGCAATGGCGATTAAAAAATACCCTGCATTTCCAACGATAATGACCGGTGCGTTAGTGGGTGGTTTGTTTGCTTTCTTTTTACAACCGGAAGCCATAGAGCGGTTTATTGGAGAAACCGATCATCATGCATTCGTCGCAAAAGTCGATGCGGTATGGCGCGCCTTGTTCAGCGGTTTTCAGATAGATACCGGCAATGCAGCAGTCAACGATTTGTTAAATCGTGGTGGTATGTCGAGCATGTTAAACACCGTATGGCTCATTCTCTGCGCTCTTACTTTTGGTGCAGTTTTAGAGCGCACACAGTTACTGCAACGAATTGTACTTGCGGCATTACAGTTGGTTCATAATACTGGTTCGTTAATCGCGACCGTTGTATTAACCTGTATCGGCTGCAATATCATCGCCGCCGATCAATACATTGCCATAGTGTTGCCCGGACGTATGTATAAAGCAGAATTTAAACGCCGTGGGCTAGATTACAAAAACCTGTCTCGAACGTTGGAAGATTCCGCAACCATCACCTCACCATTAATCCCATGGAACACATGCGGAGCTTACATGGCTGGCACCTTAGGTGTAGCAACGTTGGCTTACTTGCCATTCTGTTTCTTCAATCTGCTTAATCCAATTATTTCCATTTTATATGGTTTGTACGAATTTAAAATTGAGCCGGTAAAAATTGAGAAAAATCAAGCGGCCGAAGTAAATGCTTAAGGGAAAAGTAATGAGCAAAAAGCTTTTTTCAGTCATGGGTAATTCGCAAAAGTTAGACGGCGGAGCCATGTTCGGCAATGTACCGAAAGCAATGTGGCAGCAATGGGTTACAGTAGATGAGCAAAATCGCATTGACCTTTGTTGCCGAGCACTTTTGGTTCAAGAAGAGGGGCGTAATTTATTGTTCGAAACGGGCATTGGTGCTTTTTTTGAGCCCAAGCTTAAAGATCGCTTTGGTGTCATAGAGTCTAACCATGTGCTACTCGATTCTTTATCGAAGTTGGGGTTATCCGATAAAGATATTGATGTCGTTGTACTTTCGCATTTGCATTTTGATCATGCTGGTGGCTTGTTAAGCAGCTGGCAGGAAGGTCAATCACCAGAGCTTCTGTTTCCGAACGCAACTTATGTGGCCGGTAAAACACATTGGCAGCGAGCACTAAAACCTCATTATCGCGATCGCGCTTCCTTTTTACCGGAGCTCAATCAGTTGCTTCAAGATTCCGGACGACTGCATTTGGTTGACGGCAAAACGTGTGACCTGCTTGGTGAAGACTATCGATTTCATTACAGCGATGGTCATACGCCAGGTTTAATGATGACTGAAATAGAGACATCTCATGGCCCGGTTGTTTTTGTGGCGGACTTAATTCCAGGTACTCCCTGGGTGCATTTACCAATAACCATGGGTTACGATCGGTATCCGGAACATCTGATTGATGAAAAAAATTCGCTGCTTCAGCAGTTAAAAGATCGCAATGGCTGGCTTTATTTTACGCATGATCATAAGACAGCTTGCGCTCGCGTTTCTCAAAATGAAAAAGGCCGCTTCCAAACGGCTGAAGAGCAGCCTGAGCTGGTCGCCTGGTAACGGCAATTTTGATTGCCTATTGGCAAACTTGCGCATTTACTGTGCTGGTGTACATTTAAAGAAATGAACTAATCTGAGGAGTGTTCATGTATAAAGAAATGTATTACCACGACGATCTGGAAAATCTGGCAGAAGAAATTGTTTTTGAACAAATTCACCTGCTGATTGAAGAAGGGGCGCATGAGTTCAGTCATTCCGACGTTACGATTCAGGATGTTGCTGCCATTGCCTTAAACAACATGCCTGCGAAATACGTTTGCAGCTTTTTAGAAAAACGAAATCCTGGCCCCAGTCTTTTGGAAGAGGTACGCGATTTACGGCAATATGCGAAACGTCAGGTTTTAAAGGCAATCGATAAAGTGAATGCTCATCCTCACGACTAAACAATAGAACAGTGATTCGACATCAAATTAAACTGTGTGGTATTTGTTGTGCAGTGGAAGAAAGCGGCGCAATTGAAGGATACCCGCTTATTATGCTTCATGGCTGGCTGGATAATTTAGCCAGCTTTGATTCGCTCCGTGAATATCTATCTCAATATAGAGTGATTGTCGTTGATTTCCCAGGGCACGGACATTCTGATCATCTGCCAGAAGGCATGGCGTATCACTTTTTAGATTTAGTATACGTGATTCAGGATCTGGTCTCGCACTTTAAGTTAAACGAGTTTTATTTGCTGGGGCATTCAATGGGTGGTGCTGCTGCGACGTTATTTGCTTCTGTTTCGGAGTCAGTAAAAAAACTCATCTTATTGGAAGCTCTTGGGCCGCTTACGGTTTCAGCCGAAGGGACTTTTGAATTAATGCAAAAGTCAATTAAAGATCGAAAAGCACTGGTAAGCAAAAGGCGCAGTCTGTTTAAAAACGAGCAACAAGCCATCGCTATTCGCGCCAAGCATTCGCGTATGGATCCAGAGGTGATCGCTCCGGTTGTTAAACGAGGGCTTGAGGTTATCTCAGAAGGTTTTCGTTGGCGCAGTGATCCTCGTTTGACAGTGTCCAGTATTAATCGCTTAACAGAACAACAGTTGCAGCCTTTGATTGAGCAAATTAAGTGCCCGGTATTATTAGTGGAGGCGAAACAAGGGTTGTTTTCCGACAATGAGTTGGTTCAAGCAAGAAAAGAGCACTTTAAACAGTTACAAACGGAAGTGTTACCCGGTGGGCATCATGTCCACATGGAGCAACCCAAACAGACGGCCGAGTTAATTTTACGGTTTTTAGAAGCGGAACAATAACGGGCTGGAAAACACGCTCAAGCGCCTTAACTCATGATATTACTTAACAATTGTTTGACGTGTTGAGGCTCAAATGGCTTGTCACAAATTGCAGATACGCCGACTTGCTCTATATTATTCAGTACGGCTTTATTCTGTTCACTGGTCACCATAAGCACCGGAATGTGAGCGAGTAACTCATTATTTCGAATGTAGGCAACAAGTTCTTTTCCGTCGACTTCTGGCATATTGTAATCTGATATTATCAGGTCAAACGCGTTATTCTTCTCTAAAATATCGATGGCCGTTTTTCCGTCATCGGCTTCCACAAACTGTGTGACTCCAAGGCCGGCAAGTGTTTTGATGATGAATTTTCGAGCTAACGCACTGTCGTCAACGACCAGAACTCGTAAAGTGGTGGGATCGTAGTTTTCAAGGTCCAGTTCATCCAGTTCGAGAAACTGTAATGTATTTTTGAGGGCCGTTTCTAAAGCTTTAAAGTCAAAGGGTTTGGGTAGAATGGCAACCACGCCCGCTTGCTTGATAGGATCAATTCGACCAAATTGAATTTCGCTGGAAATCAACATGAAAGGCAACCCGCTATTCGCCAGTTTCTGCCGAATAAACTTAAGCAGCTCCAAAGCGGTCATGTCCTCGTAATACATACTGCTAATTACCAAATCTGGCTCGGTTTTACGCAAATAACTGACCGCTTCTTTACCATTTGCGGCTGTATCCACCTTTACCACACCCGCATCCGCAAGGTTGCTGAGAATGATTTTTTGTTGGGTCGAAGAGGGTTCAACCAGAAGCAGTGTTAAATCACTGATTTTAAGTCGAGACACTAGCCTTAACCGATTGTCATTGTGTAAATACAAGTTTAGGCTATGTCCTGTTTTGTGCCACAAATTGCTGATTTGATTATTGTTTATTCACTTAGTTTAGGTTTCACTAAAATTGGTCGGACAAGTGCTTTTCTAATGAATCTGCACCTGATAGCATTGCTGCACTATAAGAATTAACGTATCGGACCAGCAGAAGCCTGGTAACAGGAGTTGAGGATGGAAAAAGTCTGGCTTAAAAATTACCCCGAAGGGGTGTCTCCAGAAATCGATTTAACGCAGTATCAGTCGATTGTTGATATTTTTAATGAGAGTGTTGCGAAGTACTCTGACAGACCGGCATTTACTAACCTGGGTGTCACGTTATCGTTCGCCGATCTCGATCGTTTAAGTGCGCAGTTTGCCAGCTATTTGCAGCACACATTGAAGCTACCTAAAGGCTCTCGCGTAGCGATTATGATGCCCAACTTACTGCAATATCCCATTGCTATGTTTGGGGCACTTCGTGCAGGAATGACGGTGGTAAACGTCAATCCGCTTTACACACCGAGAGAATTGAAACACCAACTGAACGACTCGCAGTCTACAACCATTGTGATTGTCGAAAACTTTGCTCATACGCTGGAGCAAATCATTGGCGAAACCTCTGTTAAACACGTTGTTCTTACTGCGATTGGTGATTGTTGCCGTCCGATAAAGCGCTTTTTGGTAAACGCTGTGGTTCGTCATTTGAAGAAAATGGTGCCGGCTTATCAGCTCAATCAATTTACCTGGTTCAACGATGCATTGGAAAGTGGCGCGAAACAACCCTTTAATAAAGTCTCTGTCGTAGCCGATGATATTGCGTTTTTGCAATACACAGGAGGGACCACCGGTGTTGCCAAAGGGGCCATTCTGCTGCACAAGAATATGGTCGCCAATATTCAACAAGCTTCTGCTTGGTTAAATCCGTTGGTTAATGAAGGCGAAGAGATCATTATCACCGCTTTGCCGCTTTATCACATATTCTCGCTCACCGCGAACTGCATGACCTTTATGCGCTACGGTGGACTGAATGTGTTGATTACGAATCCTCGCGATATGAAAGGCTTTATAAAAGAACTGAAGAGTTTTAAGTTCACCGCGTTAACCGGTGTCAATACTTTATTTAATGGTTTATTGAATACCGAAGGTTTCGACAAGCTTGATTTTTCCCACTTAAAAATGACGTTAGGTGGTGGTATGGCGGTACAGGAAGCGGTAGCGAAAAAGTGGCAAGCGGTAACGGGTACGCCGCTGCTCGAAGCCTACGGCTTGACTGAAACTGCACCGGCGGTGACGATTAATCCAATGGACCTGAAGTCGTATAACGGCACCATTGGTTTACCGGTTCCATCAACTGAGGTTTCCATTCGAGATGAGCAAGGCAAAGAGCTTGGATTTAACGAACCGGGAGAGCTCTGGGTGCGCGGGCCACAAGTCATGGCGGGATACTTGGGCAGACCGGAAGAAACTGCAAAGGTATTATCCGATGATGGTTGGCTTTCGACAGGCGATATTGCCTGTGTGAATGAAGATGGCTTTTTGAAAATTGTTGATCGTAAAAAAGATATGATTTTGGTATCGGGTTTTAATGTTTACCCGAATGAAATCGAAGACGTTGTCGCGTCGCACCCAGGCGTCCTTGAAGTAGCGGCAGTCGGCGTACCTTCCGAGTCAAGCGGTGAAAAAGTGAAAATTTTCGTGGTTAAGAAAGACACCACCCTGACCGAAGATCAATTAATGTCATTCTGCAAAGAGAATTTAACCGGTTACAAGGTGCCGAAACTGGTTGAGTTTCGTGATGAGTTACCAAAGACCAATGTCGGTAAAATATTGCGCCGCGAACTTCGCGATGAACAACAAGATAAACAACAAAAGGTTGCCTCTTGACGCAAGAACATCCTTTTAATTGGGTTGAAACTTCAGACGAGTTGGAAGCATTAAGTAAAGGCTGGGTACAATGCCCGGCCTTATTTATGGACACTGAGTTTCACCGCGAAAAAACGTTTTATCCTCAATTAGCGTTAATTCAAATCAATGATGGTCACAAAATCTACTTGATTGAGCCCGAGCCTGCCCAATCAAGTACCGCTTTTAAGCAGTTGCTTGAAAACGACGGTGTACGCAAGGTTTTCCACTCCGCGTCGGAGGATTGTGAAGTACTTTATCGCCACCTTGGAGTGGAGCTTGTTAATCTTTGGGACACCCAAATAGCTGCATCGTACGCGGGGTTGGGCGCACACATAGGATATGCGGCTCTGGTTGAAAAGATGACTAAGGTGGCGTTGCCGAAAGGGTTGGCACGAACCGACTGGTTGCAACGTCCGTTATCAAATGATCAAATCAAATACGCGATTGACGATGTCGTTTATTTACAGCGGATTTATCAGGATGTGGGCCTGCATGACAATGCGTTAACCAACTGGATTCGACAAGATTGCCAGCAACTGGCCAAGCGGGTACATTTCTTAGATGAGGTCGATCTAGCTTATCAGGATGTTAAAAATGGATGGCAATTGAATGACGTACAATTGCAGCGTTTATATGAGTTAGCACGATGGCGAGATATTCGGGCGCGCGAATTGGACATTCCCAAAACGTTCATTGCGCGCAACGATGTGTTATTTACTCTTGCAAAAAAAGGCCTGATGAAAGGGCATCAATTGCCTAAAATTGAAAGTTGGCACCCGGCGGCAAAACGTCGTTACGGGGCAGAAATCATCAACCTATTGAGTTCGTTCGACAGCAATAAAACCCCGCCCATTTGCCCCTTATTAAGCCCTTCCTTTTGGCACAACTATACTCAGAAGATGCAATTGGCAAAAGCCGAGGTTGAAAAGGTTGCCGATAAGTTAGGAATAAAAAGCGATGTGTTATGCAGTAAAAAACTGATGCGCGGTTATGTGAAACACCTTTTAGGTCAATCAAGCCACCCGCCACGAAGTTGGACTGAATTGAGAGAATTGCATCTTGGTGATCCATTAAAGCGCATTTTCTGCGACAATAGCGATCTTTCAAGTTCTTAAATCCAAATCTCTATGTTGTGTTTTGTTTATCGCAGTCCAAAAAAGGACGAAATGTACCTTTATCTTCCGAAGCGAGATGACTTTAGCCAAGTTCCAGAAACCTTGTTAAAAGTGTTCGGTAAACCGGAGTTTGCATTGCAGGTTAATCTGGCCAAGCGTGATAAATTGGCACGCGAAGACATCAACCAGGTGAAGCAGCATTTGAGTGAGCAAGGTTTTTACCTTCAGATGCCACCACCAGCCGATTATCACCTTTCACCTGGAACCGCACCCCAATGATAAATTTTCAACACAAAGGTAAGGTGGCAAGCGGCATCAATACCGGAAAAGTGGTTTGTGTTGGCCGAAATTATGTGGCACATGCCAAGGAGCTCGGCAACGACATACCCAGTGAGCCGATACTTTTTCTTAAGCCCAGTACGGCTCTTACTCACTGGAATCATACTATTGGAATTCCGGTTGAGCGGGGTGAATGTCACCATGAGTTGGAGCTTGCGGTACTGGTCGGAAAAACGCTTAAGAACGCGAGTAAAGCGGATGTAGAGTCAGCGATTGCCGGAGTATCATTGGCTATCGACTTGACATTGCGTGATGTCCAATCAGTGGCAAAGTCAAAAGGTTATCCATGGGAAATGGCAAAGTCTTTTGATGACTCTTGTCCGATTGCAGAGTGGTATCCGTTACCCTCTGTCGACTGGTTAAAACGAGCCGAGCTTACATTTAAAGTGAATCATCAAGTACGACAGAAGGCGAGCACTGATCTCATGATTTGGCCAGTGTTGGATTTATTGGTTTATATTTCTCGGTATTTTACTTTGCAGCCCGGAGATGTGGTGTTAACGGGTACTCCAGCAGGTGTTGGACCTTTAAATGTAGGTGATCACGTCAGTGCACAACTGGATAACTTTCTTTCTTTGGATTCTCGAGTGATGGCTAATGACTGAAGCTTTTTGGAAAACAACCGCACTGGATGACATGACAGAAGAGCAGTGGGAAAGTCTGTGCGATGGTTGCGGTAAATGTTGCGTTTATAAAATTGAAGACGACGATGAGGTGTTGTACCAAACCGATGTGGCTTGTCGTTACTTTGATCAATCCAGTTGCCGGTGTACCCAGTATCAGCGTCGGTTTGAGTTGGTTCCTGATTGTATTCAGGTAACGCCTGAAGGCGCCCGAAAATACGAGTGGCTGCCGAACACCTGTGCTTATAAACTGCTAGCGCAGGGCCGTGATTTACCGGAATGGCACCCATTGGTTTCGGGTGACCCGGAATCCGTGCATCGAGCTAACCGTTCGGCACGTGGTAAAGTGATACTTGAGAACCAAGCGGGTGAGCTTGAAGATCATGTGATCGCTATATTAATCCCAGAGGATCCAGATTCGGACCCTTTATCAGAGATCGAACCTGAGGAGTAATTTTCACTTAGGTTGAATTATTTCCTGAGTAAAACAACCTCGATATTTTGTGACATACATCCTCGATCTATTAAAGCAATTTCTTGATTTATAAGCTAAACTTCTGAAATCAACCTGTTTTATCGATGGATTTAGGTGAGTTCATGTTGCGGGAAAGAGCCATAAAAAAACTAAAGCTCAAAATCCTGGTTGCTCTACTGGGATTATGTACCCTGATACTTCATTCGGCACAATCGTACTCAGCGGAAGCGCAAAAGCGCTCCGATGTACGTGTATTGATCGACATATCCGGCAGTATGAAGAAAAATGACCCTGCCAATTTACGCATTCCTGCACTCAGAATCATCACTAATTTGATGCCCAAGGGTTCAGACTCCGGGGTTTGGGCATTTGGGCGATATGTGAATATGTTGGTGCCATTAAAAACGGTGGATGAAGCTTGGCAAGCCAACGCCAACGCAGCAGCCGGTAAAATAAATTCAGCAGGGCTCTTTACCAATATTGGCGATGCTATGGCTAAGTCCTCGTGGGATTGGAACCGGCCGGATGATTCCGAGTCCCGCAGTATGATTCTGCTCACCGATGGTATGGTGGATATATCCAAAGATCCTCAAAAAAATGCAGCCGAGCGTGAGCGCATTTTAAACGATATTTTACCTCGCCTAAAATCGGCAGGTGTTACGATTCATACCATTGCGTTATCCAATGAAGCTGACAAAGAATTATTAAGTACTTTAGCGAATCAGACTGATGGTTGGTTTCAGGCGGTAACGAACGCGGAAGATCTGCAAAAGGTATTTCTCAAGATATTTGAACAAGCAACTCCACGTGACAGCTTACCGCTGGAAAATAACCGGTTTAAAGTAGATGCCAGTGTTGAAGAAATGACTTTACTGGTATTTAGAGAAACAGGCAGTGGCAGTGCCAAACTCATTAGCCCGACTCGGCAGTTGTTAGAAAGTACCACCAAACAGCCCAATTTACGTTGGTTTTCGAGTAAAGCCTACGATCTCATTACCATTACTCAACCAGAGCCCGGTGATTGGCAAATTGAAGCGGCCATCGATCCGGACAATCGAGTCATGGTAGTCAGTAAATTGGGATTGGCTGTGGAAAATATTCCTAATAATGTATTAGCGAATGAACAAATTAAGTACGCGGTGCAACTGTTGGAAGAAGGAAAGGTGATTACTAAACCCGACTTTTTAAACCTGGTGGATGCGCGTTTGGAGACTAAATACAAAGGTAAAGGCAATGTAACACCTCTGTTAAAAGACACCAACTCAGGAACTTTTCAGCAAGTATTTTATGCTGGGAACGAAGACGGCGTGTTAGAAATAAAGCTGGTTGTTAAGAGCCCGACGTTTGAGCGCAGCCGAACGCACGCTGTCAATATATATGGCAATCCTGTTCAGTCTGATTTGCAAATGTCGTTTTCGGAAAACGAGCCGCATGTTATTCATTTAAGAGTCGCGGAAGAGGTGGTTGATCTTTCCAGTCTGAAAGTGACCGGTGAAATACAATACCCTGACGACACCAGTCAATTTGTTGTATTGGAAAACTGGAGTGAGTCTGCGTCCATTGAAGTTCGTCAATTTCCAGAAGGTGGTCCGTTTAAAGTCATACTAAAGGCTGAAGGAAAATCACCTACCGGTCGTGCGTTTACCAGCGAACTTGCTCCAATTGAGTTTGAAACCGATCCGTTGCCTGGGTTTGGTAAACTGGAAGAACCCGTCCAAGAAGAGCCTGAGCCCGTACAAGAAGAACCCGAACCAGTTGTGCAAGCGCCGGAAAAACAACCCGAACCAAAACCAACTGAACCAGTTGTAACGACAGAGCCAACGCCAAAGAAAGCCATTAATTGGACACTTTGGCTGTCTGTTGGGTTTGGCGCAAATCTGCTGCTCATTGTGTTAGGTTGGTTTATTTGGCGAACAATTCGAAAGCGTTCGTTGGCCAATTCGGAGTCTTTGGCGCAGGAACTGTTCGAAAATGATATTGAAAATGATTCAGCAGGAGAAAAAGAGTAATGAATGAATCATTGATCACTTGGCTTTTTATTCTGGAAATATTATTTCCATTTATTTTGCTTTCGATCATTTTGATTGTCGTGTTGATGCGTAACAAGTCTCGTTATAAAGAGGCAATGCGGGAATTAATCATTAATGTTAAAGATAACGAAGCCGTACAACTCGAAGCTGTACAGCGCTATTTGCACGAAAAACTCGGATTTGATGAAAGTGAAACCGAAAAGTTAGCGGCGGACATCATTAAAGAGCGTAAGTTTTTCTTTCGTACGTTTGTCAGCAGTGTTTTGAATAAGGATGTAGAGAACCTGGCTACACTCGATGAAGAGCTGTCGAGAATTACTGAAAAATATCATGAGTTAAAGCCTGTCGCATCTGCGGAGGCTGCCGAAGCTGTTGAGTCGGTCGATTCGAGCGGTTTGCAAAGTGAAATTGAAGCGAAAGAGGCTAAAATTGAAGAGCTCAAACAAGAAAATAAAAGCCTGAAACAGGAAGTACACATCACTCTGACAACTTTAAACAATATTTTTGCAGAATATTCATCCATGTTTGGTGAAGAGGTTGCGAAAAAGGATATGTCAGTAGAACAGATACTGACTGCAATGGAGTCTTTTTCCAGTCCGAAAGAAGAGTTACCCGACAAAGAGCCGTTGGATATTTCTCAACCACAACAAGATGATGAGACCGCTGCCGATCTTGAGCTCGAAGATGATGATGAGTCAGAAGAAGGCTCTCCACTTGATGATATGCCTCTCGAAGATGTGTCGGCTCATGATGGTGAAGAGGGTGGAGAGGAGCCCAGTTGGGAAGATGCTTTTGCTGAATCGGGCGATGAAATAGAAAAAGACGATAAACAATAACTCAGTGCTGCAGTTAAAATTAAACTCGACTCTGTACGGCAGCGGCTTTATTTTGCCTGCCATTTAAGTGCTTACTGTAAAACAGTGACTAAAAGTCGTGAGTGGAAAGAGTATTGAAGGGCGAGTAGGGACTTTACGCTTTTCTTGAAAAAGGCGAACAACCCTAGAGGCTTAAGTTGAAATCATTTTCGGCTTTTTGGTGAACAAGAGGTAAAATCAGTGCTGAACTTTCAGCCATGGAGTTATTATCTTGAATTCAGTTTTTTTATTCGCAAGCGATTGAAGTTTAAGCAAATTGAATGCAATTTATCCGTTTGGTTTTAAATCCAAAATTTTTTAAAAAAGTTTGTTGACAGCCCAGGGGCGTATCCGTATTATAGCGCCCACCTCGCAAGGGGTACCCAAGCGGAGCGGTAGTTCAGCTGGTTAGAATACCGGCCTGTCACGCCGGGGGTCGCGGGTTCGAGTCCCGTCCGCTCCGCCATTTTCCTTTCATGATCAATCATTTGTCTTAATCGAATCACACGATAAATAACACGTTTACGTGCCTGTACTATTCTTAAATAATTAATTTATCAACTTGATATCTCGTTGATTTTGCGCGACTATTCATCTTAAAACAGCCCGAACAAAGCAATAACTAGAGCGAGAAGATTATGAAAAGACTTGCGGTTGCTATCATTCACGGAATGAGTACCGAAGATCAACACTATTCCGTAGAACTCAAGCACAGAATTATTGAAGAGTATGTCGCTGGCGGTGAAGGGCGCCTGGAAGATGATCTCATGTTTAAAGAGATTTATTGGGCGGATGCAATTAAAGACGAGCTGTCGGCATTTTATAGCAGCATCAACTATAAAAACGATTTAGCGTACGAGGGTACGCGTAAAATGTTTATTGATTACCTCGGTTCCGGACTCGCTTACCATAAAGGCTCAAGGCTGTACTCCAAGGTACAAAATCGAGTGGCCGATTCATTACGTGAATTTGCAGGACATCGCCGGGTAAATGAAGAGAAAACACCGCTAATTGTTTTGGCGCACTCCTTCGGTAGCATTATTATGCAGGATTACATTCGGAAGATGCGAAGTGAAGCTCAAAAGCTTTCTAATTTTGAAGCGATGCGGACGATGGTAGGCTTAGTAACTTTTGGTAGTCCGTTAGCGATTTATGTACGGCATCACGAAGAGTTGCATGAACCCGTTAAAGTTGCAGGCGATGCTTTACCCGAAGATTTTGCAGCACGCGCAAAGTGGCTGAACTTTTACGATAAAGACGACATTGTCGCTTATCCATTAAAAGGTATAAACGATGCGTATAAAAGTGCGGTATTTGGGGACTACGAAATTAATGTCGGTAGCGCTGCGACTTCTTGGAATCCTGCGTGCCATAATGGTTACTGGGAAGATAAAGATTTTATCAAGCCTGTATCTAAGTTTTTAGGTGAAGTACTGGCAAAACACGAAATTTGGGATTAATTGTTATTTAATCGGCTTGTTAGAAACAGGCCGTGAATAATATTTTGTCGCCTCTAAAGAATATTTCTACATCGCTTTACCAATAACGACTATTGGGTTCGGTAGAAGTCTACTTTAGAGGCGATTTTACTTTTCAGTGTTAAACTTTAAATTGAGTTTGTTTTTCCATCGTACTTAGCAAATAGAAAGAAAATATTATCAGTACCCAAAAAAAATCATGACTTCTGTTCCCCATCTTGAAATTCAAACCTGTTTAACGAAAGATGCCGGCCGATTACTTTCTTTGCGTCGTAAAATTCATCAGTTGCAACGCCAAAAGAAAAATGCGGATTCGCTGTTTGTCAAATACACTCAATTACTCGAACAATCACAACAGCAAATCGAAGAAAGACAATCTCTTTGCCCAAAAGTCGAGTATCCACCGCAACTACCCGTCAGTGAAGCCGTCGATGATATTATTGAGTTGATTAAAAATAATCAGGTTGTCGTATTAGCGGGTGAAACCGGAAGCGGAAAAACCACACAATTACCTAAAATTTGTTTACAAGCCGGTCTAGGAATTCGAGGCCAAATTGGTCATACGCAACCAAGGCGCGTTGCTGCGACGTCTGTCGCTGCACGTATTGCAGAAGAGATGAACTGTCAATTAGGTGAACAGGTGGGTGTGTCTGTTCGTTTTCACGAGAGAACTTCCGACGCTGGATATGTCAAAGTTATGACCGATGGAATGCTGCTTTCTGAAATGCAAAAGGATCCATTTTTAAGTCACTATGAGGCCATAATTGTTGACGAAGCGCATGAGCGCAGTATCAATATTGATTTTTTATTAGGCTTATTAAAGCGACTGATTGAAAAGCGGAAAGACTTAAAACTGATCATTACGTCGGCTACCATTGACCTTGAACGGTTTTCCAAATTTTTTAACGATGCTCCTGTAATCACCGTAGAAGGCCGAACTTATCCAGTCGAAATTCGTTATTGCCCTCCAGAGGTGGAGCACATTCCGCACGGTGAAAATCCTGAGCTATGGCAGATAAATCAAGCTGTCCTGGATGCGAGTAAAGAAGGGATGGGTGATATTCTAATTTTCTTGCCTGGCGAAGGTGAAATTCGGCAAACCGCAAAGCAGTTGCGAAAGTTAAACTTGCCCAGTACATATATATTACCGCTCTATGCGCGTTTAAGTATCGCTGAACAACAAAAAGTTTTTAAACCTTTAGCCGGTCGAAAAATTGTTTTGGCGACTAATGTTGCAGAAACATCGCTTACGGTTCCGGGTATTCGTTTTGTGATTGATCCCGGTACAGCCAGAATCAGTCGTTTCAGCATGCGCAGCAAAATTCAGCGTTTACAGGTTGAAAAAATATCCAAGGCCAGTGCTAATCAGCGAGCGGGTCGTTGTGGGCGAGTTTCTTCTGGCATTTGCTATCGGCTTTATTCAGAAGAAGACTTTCTGGCAAGAGCTGAATTTACACTTCCAGAAATTAAACGAACCAATTTGGCTTCGGTTATTTTGCAGATGAAGCTGATAGGCGTTGAACAGCCTGAAAAATTCCCGTTTATAGAGTCTGCTGAAGAAAAGCATTGGCGCGATGGTCTTAATCTTTTATTTGAGTTAGGAGCCATTGACAAAGATTATCGATTAACGGACCTTGGCAAAAATATCGCTCGTGTGCCTGTCGATCCTAAACTTGCGACGCTGCTGTTTTCAGCAAGTGAAAGCGCACTGCAAGAAATGTTAGTGATTGCCAGTCTTTATAGTGTTCGTGATCCACGAGAAAGGCCTCACGATAAAGCACAAAAAGCGGATCAGGCTCACGCACAATGGAACGATAAGAAATCCGATTTTATCACGTTTTTAAATTTGTGGAATGAATTACACAAAACACAGGAAGCACTTTCAAATAAAGCGTTTAAAGATTATTGTTTTGAGCATTTTATTAATTTTGTTGCTTGGCTCGAGTGGCGAAATACCTATCGACAATTGAAACAAGTCATGCAACAAGCAGGATATAAAGTGAATAAAGCGCCGGCTGACTATGAGCAAATTCATCGAGCCCTGATCCCAGCAATGTTAGGGAATTTATTAACTCGTACCACCGATACCCATTTTCAAGGTGCACGAAATGCTAAAGTGTATATTCATCCTTCTTCGGTTAACTTTAAGAATAAAGCGCAATGGATGATTGCTGCGGAATTAATAGAAACTGGAAAGTTGTACGCAAGAGCAACCGCACCGATTGAAGCAGAATGGATTGAACCCGTTGCGGAGCATTTGGCAAAAGTGACTTATCTTGATGCTCATTGGCGGAAAAAGAAAGGTGAAGCCTGCGCGTATTTGCAAAAATCTATATACGGGTTGGTTTATGTACACAATCGATTGGTCGGATACAGCCAGCAGGAGCCAGAGTTAAGTCGACAATGGCTCATAGAAAAAGGACTCATTGATGGTGAGTTGGTGACTCGAGCGCCTTTTCATCAAGCGAATCAAAAGCTATTGAATGAATATCGGGATGAGGAAACTCGTCAAAGACGAGCTGATATTTTAAAGAGTGAAGAAGAGCTGGTTGAATTTTTTCAGAAGCGACTACCCGAATACATTGTCAATCAAAAGCAGATGGAACGGTGGCTTAAGTCAAAATGGAAAGAGCGTAACCAAATTCTAACCTTTACCGAAGCGGACGTATTGAATCCGGAAACAACGCTGGATGAGAAAGCCTTTCCAAAAGCGCTTTGGGTTAGAGATTGTGAGTTGCAGTTAGAGTACCGGTTTGAGCCAGGCCATAGGGATGATGGTGTTTCGGTATGTCTACCATTACCCATGCTGAAACAATTTAAAACTGCTGATTTTGAGTGGCTGGTGCCAGGCTTATTACAGGAAAAGATTCTTTGTTCGATAAAAGCGTTACCCAAAAGCGTACGTAAAAATTTTATTCCAGCTCCTGAGTATGCCAGTGCTTGTTATCAGCGATTGTCCGATCGATGGGGGCAGGGTGATTTTTATCGAGAACTCGCCACCGTGCTTTATCAGATTTCCGGTAAAGAAGTGGATATTTCGTATTGGCGTGAACTTGAGTTACCCGCGCACCTCACTCCAAATTTTAAAGTGTTTAATGATGGAAAACAGCCCATCAAAAAAGGACGAGATCTATCGGTGTTGCAAGCAGAGCTCGCAGGCAAGATAAAAAGAGCATTGGAGCAAAGAGTTGCTCCAATTGTGGAAACGAAAAGTCAAAGCGATCGTAAGAAAAATGATTCTCCATATCGGTTAACGGAGTGGCCAGAAGGGCTGAACTTTAGACTCGAATTAACTGCGCAAAATAAACAACAAAAAACAAGGTTGCTGCAAGCACTGGAGGATAAAAAACAATGGGTAGAAGCAAAAGGTTGTGAATCGAAATATCAGGCAGAGTTGATTCATCAAAAAGGTGTGTGTCGATTGCTCGTGTTGTCGGTCGATAAAAAAGTAAAGTACTTTACTCGATCCTGGCAACAACGCAAGGAACTCCAAAAACTATCAACATTTCTCGATGGTTATCCGGCTTTGGTTGAAGAAGTAGCCATGTCTTTGGCGCTGAGCTTTTTACCAAAAGAACCGGTAGAAAAAGAACAGGCGTTTAAAGCCATTGCGCTTCAATTTGATCAAGTGTTTAATTCTAAAATGAACGAGTGGTTGACCTTAATTTTACAACTGCTAAAACAAACTCAGTCCATCAGTAAACAGGTTTATGAGAAGGTAGAGCCCAAGTTTCTACATTCTTATTTAGATATTCGTGAACAACTCGACTTTCTTTGGCAAAAAGAAGCGCTTTACCGTAACGGTATCGCACGGCTTAACGATTATAGCCGCTACTTAACAGCGTTGGATAAACGTTTAGAGCGAATGGCGATTAATTTTCCGCGAGAAGAGCAAAGCCTAAAGCGCTACAAAGCGATTGAAAATCGAGTAAGAAAGCTGCCTGTGTCAGAGCATAATCGGAGTTACAGCGAAGCTCTAGCCGAACTTCACTGGATGTTGCAAGAGTTGAGGATTTCATTGTTCGCTCAAGGCATCAAGACCGCTTATCCTATTTCAGAGAAAAGAATTGAAAAACAAATAGATAGCTTAAAGTATTTAGAGTGAACTTTAATTTTAGCTCCTAACCAGTATGAAATAATTGGTCAAACCACCACCAATTTGTGTTAACTGTATGGCAAATTGAATATCTCTTGGTTGGATTATCAGCTAGACTTGATAGTATAAATCTCGAAGTTAGAGTTGTGGTTTGATTCTATGAGTGCATTAAGTAGTCAATACAACGCATTCATATCACGGAAGTTAATGAGTGCAGTGATTCTGGTCATCGTATTAGCGACGGCCAATTCGCGTGCTGAAGACGCCGAAAATGCGTTTTCCGAAATGTTTACTGAAAATAGCGCCTCGACCAATGCCTTTGTAAACTCTATTTTATTCACTCCTCAGGAACTTAATCATCGGATTACTCACTCAGCGGCTATTTCGTTACCTCTTAATGGTCGTTACGGAGTTGAGTACGCAATTACCAAGCATGAAAATTACAGTGATATGATTGCCTTTTCACTTTTAAGTCACTACGACATCAGTGAGCAAAGTGCTAATCGATATTCGTTCGCTAAACCTTTAATATTTCGAATCACAATCAAAGGTTACAGTCTATTTAGTTCAGAGCAAGGGCGAGCCGAGTTCTTTTCTTTCGATAAAGTCATTGAAAAAGAACTGCGAAAACCTCGTTTTTTAATGTCGCTTGCTAAGCACTTTTAAAATTGTACAGCCAAACTGATAAAGACACTGCGCGGGGAGCGAGCAGGTAGGGTATTAATTTGTCGACCTGCAAATTCGGGGTGATGAACGTTTTCATCGAGCAGGTTATAAACGTAAAAATTTAATCGGAAATCGTCGTTATCGCCGATTCGAAAGAAAGGTGTCATTCGCCATTTAATATTCAAAGTCATTAAATGGTAAGCATCAGCCTCCTGATTGACATTTTGCACGGAAGAGTTTCGGATTACTGTAGGCGGAGCGTCAAAAACGTAATTATTGAATAATCCGAAAATCCAACGGTCTTCGTTAGCCTTGAAAATAATACCCACCTTAATCATTTCATTGGGCACCAGCGTGTAATCTTCAATGTTTTGGTTATTATGATTTTTTTGTTTGGAATAGCTGGCCAAAACAGACCACTGACTATTTAAATATCCCTTATAATCCATTTCAAAACCCTTGGAGCTTAGTGTTCCCTGATTGACAAAGTCCAACACATTATCGGGTGCTCGTTCTCGGCCAATGAGTTCTTTCATTTCGCTTTTAAAATAAGCCCATTCAAAAAAGTGTTGAACTGATTGATATCGAATGCTCAATTCCTGTGTCGAAACGGACTCAGGATTTAGGTTTGGGTTACCACGCAGTCCACCTCGAATGCTTCCGTCAGGGTTGTAAAGAATTAAGTCAAAATTAGTTTCGACACCAAATGCAGCACGAAAAGCTTTACCGTATGAATACTTCGCTAACCAAACATCACTTAATTGATAATTCAGATTAAGCCGAGGTGTCATATGATTGTTACTTTCCTGTCGATAGAATTGAATACCTATGGTCGTTTGTAATTTATTGGATATGTCAGCGGAAATTTGACTGAAGTATTCGTACCACATTCCGCTAAAACTTTTAACCGGCGCAGAGGCTAAGCCTGCTTTTGAGTTGACATCCTGATGCCAAGCTGTGATTCCATTGACCCAAAGTAATGATGGATAAAGCTGGAGATAACTGGTTACTTCTGCAAAGGTGTCAACGGCGAGGGTTTGGTAGTTGTAATGATCGAAAGTCATGGTTGCATAGCTAATATTAAAGTCGAACTCATGTTGTTCAGAGAGTTTTGTTCGAGTACCCAGGTTGCTGAAGAAACGATCCGAGTGCATTTCGCGTTGATCAAGAGGGGTTGTACCGCTCCAATTCGTCGATGCACCCATAAAGTCGTATTCACTTTCTAAATACAATGATTGCCATCGCCAGTCACGCCAGTGATAGTCTAACCAGAGTCCTGTATTTTCTTTTCCTGCTCTAAAGCTGTTGAGTTCACCACTGGAATCCGTTGCGGCAAAACGCCAACCGCGCTCTTCCTGATACAATAACCCGGCGGTTAATTGGTGCTCTTCAAACCATTGATGACCAACGGCTCTAAACTGGCGATGTTGATGACTTCCTCCTTGTATGAACAGGTAACTTAAAGCTTCTTCTGATTGATGGGTAATAATATTAATGACTGCAGAAAATGCATTGGTTCCGTAAAGTACCGAGCCCGGCCCGCGAATTATTTCAAGACGATCAATCACATCGATGGGAAAAGCATTGTATATCGGAAAGTTGACACCGCCAGAATAGCTTTCCCGTACAGGGCGACCATTGATTAGTATTAAGACATGGTTATCGGCATGACTTTGCAAATCGCCTCTGACCACCGCAACATTTTGTTGAAAGAAAAATGAACCGGTCATATAAAAGCTGCTCACGCGCTCTAGCACTTCAAAGAGATTGTTGGCGCCAAACTGTTTTATTTCTCGAGCCGTGATCACTGAAACCAGAGAAGAGGCTTGGCCTAAAGGTTGTGGAACTTTAGCGGCCGTTGAAACCTTTATTTTCAAAAGCTCTTCGAAGCTCATATCAAATAAAGATCGGCCTTGGTCATCTTCCGCTGACAAAAGGTTTGCAAAGAGTAATGCAATGACAAATTTGCCGCACCTAATGAGAGAGGACATCAAGATTCTACCCAATGGTTTTGTGCACGCATTCGGTTTCCATCGCATTTACGCTGCCAAAGCTAATTATAGAACGTAAGCATCGTTCCACCATGATTGCTAAGTTAAAGGTGCCGACTGACGTGTTTGATTTGTAACCTCGGCCGTAACCATCGGCTCGAATCAGTCGAAGGTGCGAATATTTCTCGGTAATATTAACTTTTATTTCAAGGATCTTCTTGGCATAGAATAAGCCGACCTTCAGCATGAATCGTGGCTGATTTGAGTTCACCCTAAGGCAAAAAGACGCTTGCATCCTATGCAAAACCGAATTTTCACAAAACGCTGTCAATTAATACCTTTTACGACCATGGATACCCCAAAGTTGCATCAACTTTGGAATTTACCGGAAATTCGTGGTTACCTGTCGGATAACGAAGAAATCACTTTTACCCGTACGCAGGAGTTGATCGGTCACAGTATTCTGCAATTACAGCGTCGTAAATACGGTTTGTGGGGAATTTACATCAATCAATGCCAGGATTTAGCGGGCTTTGCGGGGTTCTGGCCTTTTCAAGATCAGGAGCAAACCGAGCTGGTGATCGGGTTTGCTCAACGATTTCGTGGTTTGGGGTATGGCTTTGAGGTAGCGACACGTATGATGGAGTACGGACGTACTCGATTTGGGTTAACACGTATACGTGCCAGTGCCCACAGCTTCAATCATGACTCTATTAAGTTAATGAAACGATTGGGGATGGCCGAAATTCACAGTGATGCTAGCCTTTGTCTGTTTGAAGAGCCTTCATTAATTCCCTGTTAAGGTAATTCGAAACGATAGGGAGATTGGGTCAAAACCTCGTAGCTATTTGAGGTCACCAACAAGTCGTCCTCGATTCGGATCCCACCCCAGCCAGGAATGTAAATTCCAGGCTCAACCGTAACCACATTTCCTTTCCTTAATTGATATTGTTTTCCCATACCTATCAGTGGTTGTTCATGCAAATAAAGCCCGACACCATGACCCAATCCTTCTCCAGCGTATTCTCCAAATCCGCTTTGTTGCAAATACGCTTGGGCCGTAGCATTCAGTGTTTCACTCGACTGGCCATCAGTGATTAATTCGATTGCGGCTGTTTGTGCTTGCTTTACGGCTGAGTAAACTTGCTGCTGTTGCACGCTTGCTTTACCAAGTACAAACGTTCTTGTCATATCGGAGCGATAGCCATTAACCACCGCGCCAAAGTCAATTAAAATAAGTTCTCCGGAGGCCAGTTTTCGTTCGCTGGGTTGACCATGGGGTAACGAGCTGCGCTCACCAAATAGCAGAATGGTTGGAAAAGCGAGGCTATCGGCACCACTGCGTAATATCTGAAACTCCAGTTCCAATGCCAGCTCTTTTTCGCTGATACCTTCTTTTATTTTTGGTAGCAAAGTACTTAATGCTTGATCAGCAATAGCAGCTGCCTGACGAATGCAGCCTACTTCATATTCATCTTTAACTTGGCGAAGTTCAGCAATTACGTCTGATAACGGCAAAAGTGCGATGGGCAAATCGGAGTCGAGTTTCAGCCATAGCTGATGGCTTAAGTGTTGAGATTCGAAGCCACACCGTTTAATGGTATGGGCCGTCATCAACCGATATAAAACGTCCGAAACCGATTCTCGTTTTCGATCACGACAAATAATTTCAACACCTTCGCACTCTCGTTGTGCTTGCTCGATAAATCGGTAATCGGTTATGAGGTAGCAGGCTTCTTGGCTGATTAATGCGCATGCTGCTTCGCCAGAATAGTTACAGATGTATCTCAAATTTTCCGGTCCCGTTACAAGCAAAGCTGGCAATTGATGTCGATTCAGTAAAGAGAGCAGAGCTTTTTGGCGATCGATTATTGGCGGTTTCATTGAGCGTACCATTTGTATAATGTATACAAATGGTACGTGATTTCAGAAGCGTATTGCAATAAAGAAACTGTTTTAAGGTTAACTGCGATAATGATCAAACCAAAGTGCCGTGGCCCCCGCTACTGCAACGGGCATCACCAGAATATTCACGAGGGGTATCATTGTCACCAGCATCACCATACCGCCAAACCCCATCGGCCCACCACGGCTGGCCCTAAGCTCAACCAGCATTTCGTGAAACGGTACTTTATGGTTATCCATCGGATAATCGATGTACTGAACCGCCATCATCCAGGCGCTAAACACCAACCATACGACAGGCGCAATAATATTCACTCCTGGTATTAAAAAAAGTAGCAAGCAGCCTAAAGCTTTCGGCAACCAGTAGGTAAATTTTCGCCATTCGCGGCCAAATACTCGGGGTAAGTCCTTGAGCACCCGAACAAATCCGCTAGGTGTTTCTTGAAAACTCTCGCCTGCGAGGTGCCGCTCAACGGCTTCCGATAACAGACCATTGAAAGGAGCGGCAATCCAGTTGGCGATTATGGCAAAAAAGTAAAACACCGCAAGAAATACGCAGACAAAAACAATCGGCCAAATAAGCCAGCCGAGATTGTCTAAAATCCATTGCACCCAACTCCAGCTCCAGTCGTAAAACCGCTGTTTCCAGCCTAATAGTTGGTTAAACAGCCAAATGGCCGCGGCGCCCAACAGTATCAGGTTGATTAGTAAAGGGAAAATGACAAAGTGGCGAATGCCCTTGTGGCGAACCAGCTCAAAGCCTCTGGTGAAATATTGTGCGCCACTGAATCCAGTTTTAATCATAGCTTAAAAATCTTCTGGTTATTTTGAATTGAGTAGTGTGTTTCAAGAGTGAAATAATTTACACTACTCGGCTTAATTGCGGAAAAACAAAACTTAACAGAATGTAACCCGATGCTACGAATGTGATTAAAAAACAATCTGATTTCACAGTAGAGAAACGGGGTTAAACAAGCCAGCCGAAGGCTTAAACACAGACAATAATACAGATTTCAGGGTTATGCGTTTAAAACAGATCAAACTGGCGGGATTTAAGTCTTTTGTCGATCCTACCGTTGTACCTTTTCCTCAAAACCTCACAGCCATCGTTGGCCCTAACGGCTGTGGTAAATCAAACCTAATTGATGCCGTTCGATGGGTAATGGGGGAGTCTTCTGCCAAGCATTTGCGTGGCGATTCCATGACTGACGTTATTTTCAATGGTTCTTCTGCTCGTAAACCGGTCGGGCAGGCCAGTATCGAACTGGTATTCGATAACAGCGAAGGTAAGTTGATTGGCGAATACGCACAATACGCTGAAATTTCCGTACGCCGAACCGTTACTCGCGATGGTCAATCCGCTTACTACCTTAATGGCACCAAATGTCGTCGTAAAGACATTACCGATCTTTTTCTTGGTACCGGTCTAGGCCCTCGATCTTATGCCATCATCGAGCAAGGCATGATCTCTCGATTGATCGAATCAAAACCTGCGGAACTGCGTATCTTTATCGAAGAAGCTGCAGGCATTTCGAAATATAAAGAGCGACGTCGTGAAACGGAAAATCGAATTCGTCACACGCGGGAAAACCTAGAACGCCTGGAAGACATTCGCGAAGAGTTGGGCAAACAACTGGCGCATTTACAGCGGCAGGCCACGGCCGCCATGAAATACAAAGAGTTTAAAAGCGAAGAACGCGAACTCAAAGCACAACTTTCAGTATTACGTTGGCAACGTTTTCACAAACAAATGCAAGAGTTTGAAACGCTCATTGGTCAGCTCGAAACCGAACTAGAATCGCGTGTAGCGGAGCAGCGTCGAGCAGATGCAGAAATTGAACACACACGCGATCTGCATATTGAATTAAGCGATAAATTCAACGAAGTGCAAGGGCGATATTATGGTATCGGTGCGGATATCGCACGTTTGGAACAGGCTATTAAACATCAGTCGGAACGGAAAACGCAATTACAGGAAGACATTCAAAACGCGCAAGCGTCACTTAAACATTTGATGGAACAAAAATCTACCGACGAAAATCGGTTGGAGGATTTACAGCAAGAGCTGATGGAAGCGGAACCTGAGCTCGAGTTGTACAATGAGTCGGTTGAGTCTTCACAAGAGCAATTGCACGACTTGGAAAATGCCATGCACAACTGGCAACAGGAATGGGATAATTTTAATCAGAGTGCATCGGGCAATACCCAAAAGTTGGAGGTTGAAAAAACTCGAATTCAACACCTGGAGTCGCATTTAAGTCGTTTATCGAGTCGCCTCGATGCCATGGATCGTGAATTGGACTCTTTACAGGCAGAGCCAATGGAAGCTTCCATGGTCGAAGCTGCTGCCGAACTGTCTAAGGTAGAATTAGAAGCGGCCACGCTTTCTGAAACCGTTGATGAGTTTGTTGAAAAAATTTCGGACCTTCGAGAGCAGCGTCGAGATAAAAATAAGTCGATGGATGAAATGCGTCGGCAAGTGCAGCAAATGCAAGGTCGAAAAGTTTCGCTAGAAGCATTACAAAGTGCGGCGCTTGGAAACGAAAACAAGCAAACAAAACAATGGCTGCAACAAAACGGATTATCTGAATTACCTCGATTGGTTGAAAAATTAGAAGTAGCGCCTGGTTGGGAAAAGGCGGTTGAAACCGTATTAGGTGAAACGCTGCAAGCGATATTGGTTGATGACTTTGCTATTGCTCAAAAGTTTAACGAGTTAAGCGAAGGCCAATTACAGTTTATGCGTAAAATCGGCAGCAGTTCTCCAAATGCAGAATCCTTAGCTGCAAAAATTTCCGGTCCAGCGGACCTTTCCGGTTTATTGGCTAAAGTTAAAGGGGTTGATGATTTATCCACTGCGCTTTCAATGCAGCCGAATTTAGCAAGCGATGAGAGTTTAGTCACTCGAGACGGTATTTGGTTGGGGAAAGATTGGATTCGCGTGGCACGTGCTTCACAAAATGAAGCCGGTTTGGTCGAGCGAGAGGCTGAGCTGAAAGAGTTGATCTTACAGCTCGAAGAAAAAGAATTATTGCTTGCCGAACAGGAAGAAGCTTCTGAGTCTTTGGCCGAACAAATTCGAGATTTAGAAAACAGCTGGGAGCAAAAACAACGAGAACTTCGCGACGCTAACAAACGCTACAGTGAACTTCGAGCAAAAGTAGGCAGCCAGCAAGCTAAACTGGAACAAACACGTCATCGAATTGAAAAGTTGAACCGTGAAAAAGCAGAAGCGATTCAGCAAATGAAAGATGACGAAAAAGCCATGACGTCCAGCCGCGCCTTGATCCAGAATTTGGTTGAAGATATGGCAAGCGATACCGATCAAAAAGAAGTTTTGATGGGCAAGCGAGAAGAGCTTCGCAGTCAGTTGGAACAATCACGTAATCGTGCGCGTGAAGCTAAAGACGTAGCGCACAAATTGGCGCTGCGAGTAGAGTCGTTACGTACTGAAATCAACTCGGCGCAAAACAATTTTGCACGAATGGATCAGCAAATTGCGCAGTTGCAACAACGAAAAGTAGCACTAGAAGATAATTTAGCCGGGCTCGAAGAACCTGGCGATGATCAAAATATTGAACTGGAAGAAGCGCTTGAGAAACGCTTGCTCGTAGAAGATGAGTTAAAAATTGCGCGAGAAAAAGTTACTGAGGCCGATAATAACCTGAGAGCGTTCGATAAAAAGCGCTCAGAAGCTGAGCAACAAGCGCAAGCCATTCGCAGTCGATTGGAGCGCGCTCGTATGGAGTGGCAGGAATGCAAAACTCGTCAAAACACTCAAGCTGAAAGTTTGGCGGAAGAAGAACTCTCTGTCGATACTATTGCTGAATCGTTACCGGAAGAAGCCAACGAACACGACTGGCAGGAAAGGCTTGAAGCATTAGCTGGAAAAATTCAACGGCTTGGCGCCATAAACCTCGCAGCGATTGAAGAGCACAAACAACAAGAAGAGCGTAAAGTTTATCTTGATGCTCAGCACGAGGACTTAACCGAAGCGTTGGAAACGCTTGAGTCAGCGATTCGAAAAATCGATAAAGAAACACGTACTCGATTTAAAGAAACCTTCGACAAAATTAATGCCGGATTAAAAGATCTTTTTCCAAAAGTTTTCGGAGGGGGCCATGCGTATCTTGAGCTCACCGGAGAAGATTTGCTCGACACCGGTGTTGCGGTAATGGCACGGCCGCCAGGTAAACGAAACTCAACCATTCATTTGCTTTCGGGCGGAGAAAAAGCGTTAACCGCGATTGCCTTGGTGTTTTCAATTTTCCAATTGAATCCGGCACCTTTCTGTATGCTCGACGAAGTGGATGCTCCACTCGATGACGCGAATGTGGGGCGATTCTGTAATCTGGTGAAAAGCATGTCGGAAAAAGTTCAGTTTATCTATATCTCGCACAACAAAGTTGCAATGGAAATGGCGCATCAGTTAGCCGGGGTGACCATGCAGGAACCGGGTGTTTCACGACTGGTCGCCGTAGATATTGACGAAGCGGCAGCCATGGCTTCCGCGTAATCAGGAGGGCATCACATGGAGTGGGAACTGAGAGTTATTTTAGGCGTAATTGGAGCGATGATCATCGCAATTGTAGCGTTCGATGGTTGGCGTCGTTCACGTCGTAATAAGTCAACTAAGCTGGACTTAAGCGGAATACCGGGTGATGACTTTCGTGATCGTGAAGGATTCGATCGGGATGGCGTTGGGGAAGCGCGCGTAATATCTGCTAACGACTCGAGTGAGGAAGTTGAGCATAAAGAGCAAGAAGATGACAATGAAACGCTTATTGCCAGCCGTGATGAAGACTCCTTTGTTGTGGATGAGTCAGAGCGTTTGATTGCACGAGACGAAACAGAGCAATTCGATGTTGAGGCTGAGCCCGAATTAATTTTTTCATTAACACTGCTTGCACCTGAAACGCCTTTTTCGGGCGCAGAACTTTTGCAGTGTCTGATTGAAAAAGGTTGTCGATTTGGCGACATGAATATATTCCATCGGTACAAAAGTGCTCAAAATACGCACCAGAAATATTTTTCTATCGCAAATGCTTTTAATCCCGGTACCTTCAACTTGGATAATATGGCAAATGAAAGTTTTAAAGGTATTTCCTTTTTTATGGGGGTTCCGGGTTCCTGGGATCCTGAAATAGCCTATCAGACAATGGTTCAAACCGCTCGTGATTTGAATAAACAATTGGGCGGTAAAATAATGGACAGCTCACGCAGTGTATTTACCGAACAAACCTGTCAGCATGAGCTGGAACAAATCAAAGAATATCGACGTCGTAAACTTACCAAAGTCTAATCTTATATGAATGTTACTGTAGAACAGCGTATCCTTGAATTAAGAGCGCAAATAGACGATCACAACTACGCTTATTATGTACTCGATAATCCAACCGTTCCGGATGCTGAATACGATCGCTTGTTACGTGAACTTCAACAACTGGAACAGCAGCATCCTCATTTGGTAACTCGCGACTCGCCAACGCAACGAGTAGGGGCTAAAGCTGACTCTGCGTTCGAACAGGTAGTGCATGAAAAACCCATGTTGTCCCTCGACAATGTGTTTAATGATGAAGAGTTAGCCGCGTTTGAAAAGCGTATTCTAGATCGTTTAAAAATCTCCGATAAAGTAAACTTTGTATGTGAACCTAAACTCGATGGATTAGCGGTCAGCATCTTATACGAAAACGGAGTGCTCGTACGTGCAGCAACACGTGGAGATGGAGCAGTAGGAGAAGACATAACACAAAATATAAGAACAATTAAAAGTGTGCCATTGCGATTGCGTGGCGACTTTCCGGACCGAGTTGAAGTACGCGGCGAAGTTTATATGTCAAAAAAAGTGTTCGACGCTTTAAATAACGAAGCGCGAAACACGGGTGATAAAGTATTCGCTAATCCAAGAAATGCGGCAGCTGGCAGCCTGCGACAACTTGATCCGTCTATTACCAGTAAACGCAGTTTATCGGTTTATTTTTACAGTGTTGGTTTTGCTGATGGTGCATTATTAGCCGATACACATTATCAGCGTTTACTTCAAATAAAGTCTTGGGGATTGCCAGTTTGTCCTGAAGTTCAAGTTAAGAAGGGTACCGAAAGTTGTCTTCAGTATTATCACAATATATTAAAACGTCGCGAGCAACTGCCCTATGAAATAGATGGGGTGGTTTACAAAGTCGACCGTATAGAACAGCAAGAATTGCTCGGATTTGTCGCGCGTGCGCCACGTTGGGCCATCGCTCACAAGTTTCCTGCACAAGAAGAGTTAACAGTATTGGAAAAAGTAGAGTTTCAAGTTGGACGTACCGGAGCTCTGACGCCTGTTGCACGACTGCAGCCCGTTTTTGTTGGTGGAGTGACGGTCAGTAATGCAACCTTACACAACATGGATGAGATTAGCCGACTCGATGTCCATCAAGGTGATACCGTAATCATTCGGCGAGCCGGTGATGTAATACCGCAAGTGGTTAGCGTAGTTAAGGAAAAACGACCAAACAATGCCGAGCCCGTGAAAATGCCGGAACAATGTCCTATTTGCCAGTCGCCCGTTGAGAGAGAAGCGGACCAAGCCATTTACCGTTGTACTGGTGGGTTAATTTGCAGCGCACAGCGTAAAGAAGCCATTAAACATTTTGCTTCGCGTCGAGCGATGGATATTGATGGTTTAGGCGATAAATTGGTTGAACAACTATCTGACGAAGGTTTAATTCATACCTTGGCAGACTTGTATCGGTTGACTGTCGGAGACGTTGCTGAGTTAGAGCGCATGGGTCAGAAGTCTGCACAAAACTTGATCGATGCCATTGAAAAAAGTAAATCCACGACACTCGCTAAATTCTTGTATGCGTTGGGAATTCGTGAGGTAGGTGAGGTTACCGCGCAAACATTGGCGAGCGAGCTCCATACTTTAGATACTGTGATGTCGGCGACTGAAAACCAATTGGTTGAGTTGCCCGATATTGGTCCAGTTGTGGCTCAACATTTGGTTGCTTTTTTTGCGAACCAAGAAAATCGAAAAGTGATTAATGACTTGATCGCGCTTGGCATTAATTGGCCGCAAGTCGAACAAAAAACGGCGGACCAACTGCCACTAAAAGGTCAAACGATAGTGCTTACTGGCAGTTTTGAATCAATGTCGCGAGATGTCGCGAAAGAAAAGCTCCTAGCAATGGGCGCAAAAGTCAGTGGCAGCGTGTCTTCGAAAACCAACCTGGTATTTGCCGGTCCTGGTGCAGGTTCCAAGTTAAAGAAAGCACAAGACTTGAATATCGAAGTAAGAGACGAAGCGGACCTTTTAGAATTGCTGCAATGATTTTCAGGAGTTTTGAATGGGTAGCATGTGGCAAGAGCGCAGCGTAACCCATCAATAAATTGAAACGCTTCGAGTATAAATAGATAACCTAACGACGATTACACGACTGACTTCTGATGAGTTACGCTGTGCTCCTACCTCATCCTACTTCAATTCGTGATTGAAAGAGAGCTATGGAAAAATACGAAGAATTACTGATTTCGCTACGTAAAATCATTCGCTCGATCGATCTTCATTCCAAAAAATTGAATAAAGATGCTGGTATGACAGGACCGCAACTTTTAGTGCTACAAGAAGTGAGTCAAACTCAAGGAATTACGGCTAAATCAATTGCTGAAAGAATTAATTTAAGCCAGGGAACGGTAACGACAATCCTAGATCGGTTAGAATCTCGAAACTTTATTCAAAGAGTTCGTGATCACAATGATCGACGACGTATTTCACTGTATCTTACTGATCAAGGGAAAAAACGTTTAAATACTGCACCTAAGCCACTTCAGGATTATTTCATTGAACGCTTTCAATCGCTTGAAGAGTGGGAGCAAAATTTATTGTTGTCGTCTTTTAGTCGGGTAGCGGCGATGATGGATGCAAGTGATTTGGATGCTGCACCTCTATTAGAAATTGGAACCATCGGTGGTGACGAAAAGTAAACGAGTATAATAATGTTTACTTAGTCTCATTGAAGACCCACTCGATGTCCGATTCGATTAACTTTTTTCGCAAAGATCCAAAACGGTTTTTAATAGTAAATTACAACCTTTTTCTACATCATCCCAATGCGACCACTCATCCGGTGCATGACTTATGCCTCCCACACTGGGAATAAAAATTAATGCGGTAGGGACAAGATCTGCAAAAAACTGACAATCGTGACCGGCGCCACTGGGCATTCGGCGATAATCAAGCTGCATTTGTTGTGCATTTTTCTCAATGAGATCTTGCAAGTCGTTGGAAAAATGTTTGGGATCGAGCCAACTCAATTGCTCGTATTCAAACATTAAATTATGTTTTCGAGCAATGGAAGATAAGACTTTTCGACAGGACATGGATACCTGTTTCATTATCTCAAGGTCCATATCTCGACCTACCAAGGTGAAATGAGCCTCACCCGGAATAGTGTGTGCAAATCCGGGCTTTAACTCAACACGTCCAATCGTTAGTCGTGTATATTCGCTGCCTTCTTCATCGATAATTCGGCTTAACTCGTGAGCAAAGTCTGCAACACCCATAAATGCATCACTTCGCATATTCATAGGAGCGGTGCCCGCATGATCGGCTTTTCCAACGAATTTAATCAACCACTTGAAAATACCGGAAATACCATCAACGACACCAATTGATTTTTGTTCCGTATCCAATACTGGGCCTTGTTCAATGTGCAACTCAAGAAATGCGCGAATGTCTTTAGGGTTTCGCCTTGCATGAAGTGCCTGATGAACATCAAAGCCACAACTGGCCAGTGCATCTTTTAATTTTTCACCGCTTGGGTCTTTGGCTGATTCCAACCATTCTAAAGTCAACTTGCCCGTTAAAGCTTGCGCTCCAAGCATGCCGCCAAATCGACCTTCCTCTTCGCTGGTTGCAATAACTTCAATAGGTGTATCCAGTTGAATATTGTTTTCTCGAATCACGCGAATACATTCGAGGCCGGCTATCACTCCCAAGGTGCCATCAAACATCCCTCCTGCTGGAACAGAATCCAGATGTGATCCAATTAAAATGGCAGGCTTTCCATTTTCTCCTAGTTTTCCGCATACGTTACCAACATGATCAAACTTCGCTGTTAACCCATTTTGTTCAAACTGTTGAATGAGCCATTGACGTGCTTCCATATCGATCTGGGTTAAACCTTGACGATAAATACCTTTATCTTCTGGGTTATAACCGAATTTGGATAATTGATAGAGATCATTTTCAACTCGGCTAATATTAATTTTGGGTGCTTTATTCGTCATGGCGCTATCCTTTAACTTCAATGTTGATAAGAAAACCTGCCTTGATAACTATAGACTATTGGTTAACGGCAACCTCTATTGCTTGTAATCCTTTGCTGTTTTTTGCAATTTGAAACGAAACCTTTTGATTTGGTTTAAGGTAGTGAAAGCGCTCAGATTTGATCTGACTGCTGTGCACAAATATAGTTTTGTCTTTTTTAAATTCGATAAAGCCAAATCCTTTTTTACGATTAAACCACTTTACTGTTCCAGTTAAATTGAATTTAAATACTCGAGCTAGAAATAAGTACATAGGTACTCCTCATTCTTCATTAATTAGTTGGGCAAAGTTCAACACGCTATAGAGTTGACCATTTAGATAAACCGTTCCTTGCTCTAAGGTGTGATAATCGTTGGTTTGCCCAAGATGTTGACGATTGATTTGCTCAGTACTGAAGTAAATAATTTCACCGACCTGGTCTACAACGACTCCAATTAACGAGTCTTCCAGAGCCAGAGTAATAATACGTGATTGATTGTCTGCCGATTTTTCTTCTTGGCCAAGTAAATAACGACCTGAGTAAATGGTCGCGATACTGCCACGAATATTGAGAATACCACTGACTTGTTGTGGAGCACCGGGTACGGGAGTTGGTGCTGCATAATTAAATATTTCATCGATAAAGTCAATGGTATGGCAATAACAGGTGTTACCAATGGTAAAACTGATCCATTGATGCTCTGTATGCGTATTATGTTGGTTTAATGCTTGCGCATTATCTTCAGAACCAATAACAAATCTCCTGTTTGTAAATTAATAGTAAAATCGATTAACGTCTGGAGTGACGTTTATCGTACATTGGCGTCACCCGGATAACGTTACCTTCCATCGGACTGCCGTTTATAATCTTAATGGCCGCTTTCGCGTCTTGATTATATCGCATTTTTAAAATGCCATACTTCTTGTTGGCTTGTTGCCTAATTTCCACAAAAGTCACTTCACCAAAGTCAGAAAATGCGTCTTTCAGGGAGTGAGAAGTCACACTTTCTGCTAGGTTTTCAACCTTTATTTTCATCGTACTGCCTCCATGAAGAATAACATCAATCAAAAAAGTTCTTTAAATTGTTTACTGTCTGTCTCAATGTAAAGTCTTTGGCAATCCCAATAGCATCAAAGAATGGAATGCGAGAGTGAATTGAGTTTGCGAAAAAATGAGTTTTTGCTGATATTTTACGTAAATTCTCTATTAACGACAGATTTTGTTGCTTAAATACTGTTCAGGCAAAATGATTAATCACCATAATCGAATGCTCTTTCAGGCCTATTATTTCAGCGCTAATCGGTTTCTGTAAGAGCACAGTTAAAATTTGCTGTAACGATTACTTAAATCATAATGAATAATCTCAATATAATATTAAACATGCCAGCCCAGTTCATCCGCTTTTTGGCGAGCCTGAGCGGGTAGGTCAGCCTTTATAAACTTTTCGTACATGATTTGAATGCCAACCACGTGATTGATCATTGCATCCATCTGTACGCGATCGTGATGTTGCCCTAGATCAGCTTGATTACTTATCATTGCTTTCACGGCGTCGGCATCGAGTAACCCGGTGGTTGCAATCTTATCGGGCGATGCATATTCATTAAACAATTTCATCAAGGCGCGCCATTTGCTTTCATCGCGATGAGCAGGCGGTGCCATAAAGGCAAATTTTTGACGTTTATAGAGCGTTTCTGGCAGTAATCCTTTCATCGCTTCTTTGAGTACGTATTTTTCAACAGGACCTTTAATACGTAGCTGTGGAGGCACTCGAGTTGCAAACTCCGCCAAGTGATGATCAAGAAAAGCAGGGCGTGCTTCCATAGAGTTCGCCATGTCGACGCGATCACCACCCCAGGTCAATATTTGCCCTTCAAGCATGGTTTTGATCCAAACGTATTGAGCTTTATCCAGCGGGTGACGACCTTGAAGCATCGATAAATCAAATGTATCGGCAATCGCAGCACCCGGATCGTATTCATTGAGTTTTTGTTTATATTCTGGGTGCAATAATCGTTGTGCAATGGAGTCGCAGTGCAGCCAAGGTTGTAAACAGGTTGGCGTAAAGCCGACAAAATTGGATATTGCCGCAGAGTTGTATTCCTCTTTCGGTAACATGGCACCTTTAAATAATTGATTATTTTGCTCCAGTGACGATTTCCAGATTTTTTTCTGGTTTAAATCCAGATCGGAAAGACCATACAAAAACATATCATTTCGAAAAGAGGGGTAGCCAGCAAAAAGTTCATCAGAACCTTCACCGGTTAACACCACTTTATAGTTAACTCGATTTACTTCTTGGCTCATTAATAATTTGGCGACACCCAATGTATTGTAAATTGTACGTTCGGTGTGCCAGATAGTACGTTCAAAATTTTGATATAGCTGTTCCGCTGACAAACTTAACACGTGTTGATCTGCCCCGACTTTATCGGCCATCTCTTTCGCAATAGGTGTTTCGTCGTAATCCTTATCATCAAAGCCAATCGTAAACGCCTTTACGGGATCTTGACTCAATGCTTGCGATAAACCCAAAATCGAACAGGAATCGATGCCGCCCGATAGATAAGCACCCACTGGCACATCGGCTTCTAAACGCAGCTGAACGGCTTCGAGCAGTTTTTCTCTTACTAACTCAATGTAATAATCTTCATCAGGATTAATATCGTGCTCTTCTGCATGAGGAAAATTGATGTCCCAGTATTTGTGCTCTTCAATTTTTAAACCGTTGCGATTGCGGGAAATTTTTACAACATGTCCAGGTTTTACTTGATGTATTCCTTTAAATGCCGTTGTTCCTGGCACCATCACTTGAATCAGTTGATGAAATAAACCTTCTTCATCGATTTCGCGCTTTACATGAGGGTGCGCAAACAACACTTTCAACTCTGAACCAAACACAACACCTTGTTCTGTTTGTGCCCAATAGAGTGGTTTGATACCAAAGCGATCACGGACCAGGTAAAGCGAGTCATCTTGTTTATCAAATAGTGCAAATGCGAATTCACCTCTTAGTTGTCCCAAGGTTTTTTCCAAGCCATATCGAGGAAACAGGTGTAATATTATTTCACTATCACTTTTGGTTTGAAATTGAGCGCCATCAGCTGTTAACTGTGCGCGTATCCGTTGATAATCGTAAAGTTCGCCATTCTTTGTCAGCATTAAGCGATCATCGTCAGTTCGAAAAGGTTGGCGACCTCGATTTTGATGTAAGTCAATAATTGAAAGGCGTGCATGACTAAATCCAACCCCTTTTTCTGGGATTACTTCATAACCATAACCATCCGGACCGCGGTGATATTGTATCGCCGCCATATTCACTAAAACTTGAGGGTCAACCGGATGACCGGGGTCGCGGTGAAACACACCCGCAATTCCACACATAGGAAACTCCTATTCATTAAATGCTTTTAATGGGACGTTGCAAAAATTTACACAACATCCATAACACGTTCTGTTCGTTCGCACATGCAGGTTAGCAGCGCCATACGTAAAAAGACCGCACCTCTTGCCTGCGAGAAATACCAGTTATGGCTGGTTTCATCCAGATCGGTTGAGAGCTCGTCGCCTCTCGCCAATGGGTGCAAAATAATAGCGTCTTTTTTCAAAGGTGAACTTTTACTTAACTCGAAGCGTTCGCCAAAAGACTTAAAGGAGTCGCCTACCCATGCAATGGCGTTAATGTAAACGATATCTAAGTCGGGCAAAGACGCATTTAATTCATTGCTTTCACGAATGTTTAAGCCGCTTTCAACGAGTTGTTCTTTTTGACCGGGATCAAATACCGTTTTACGTGACCCGTCGTGAATGATGACCACTTCTTCACAAATTTCCGGGAAAATGGCCAGTAACTTTAAAAGACTGCGAACGGTTCGCATTTGATTAGGAATACCGATAATTCCAATTTTGATTTTTTTTACATCAGTAAAGTTACTGGAAATAAAATCCGGTCGCCATTTAAAAATGGTGTATAAGTCAGCGAGCGCTTGTGTCGGATGTTCATCTATTCCATTTCCTGCATTAATAATCGGTATTCTTAAGCTCGACATCATTTCTTTTACTGAGTTTTCGTTAATGTCTCGCAGCACCACGCAGTCGCCGTAGTTATTAAACATTTCACCGACATCAGCGAGCGACTCACCTTTGGCAATTCCAGTGGTTGAGCGATCGGTAATTGACATAATATCACCGCCAAGTCGATGCCACGCACTTTCAAAGGAGAGACGAGTACGCGTACTGGGCTCGTAAAAAGCGCTGATTAATATTTTACCTTGTAAAGGTGTGCGGAATCGATCCGGGTTACTTTCGTATTTTGCAGAAAGCCGAAACAGTTGGAGAAGTTCATTGCGACCAAACTGATCAGACGAAATGATATGGCGGACTGACAGTTTCTTAAGGTGCTCTCCATCTTCTTGAATCGCTTTTAATAGAGCTTTAGGGTGAGCATCACCGTATACGTCTAATTTTTCGCGTGAAAACGAAATTTCTTCTTCGGTCATAGTGGCTACCATAATTGGTCCTTTCTCTTATCGATAACTGCCAAAATAATTAATACGATGGGCGAAAATACGGTAATCGCCATGGCCAGATAAATGATAAATTCAAATAAACTAAAACTTATGAGCATATTATTGATTCATCTTTTGCAGATGCTCCCATTGATAATCTTGATCTTTTACAGCGAGCCCAATCGCAGTGATCAATAGTGAAACGCCGCAGGAAGTCAGTGCTGCGACGTAAAAGCCAATTTCGAAATAAGCAATCAACCCGCAAAGCGTACCGAATAACATGGCACTGCCCGCAAATTCACCGGTAAGCCGTCGGCCATAAAGCCCAAAAACAATCGGCCAAATTGTGCTCGCAACAAATGCTCCGGTAAAGTTTAGCAAAGCGCCGAGTGTTGTGACTTTGGGTAAACAAAGAAGCCAGGTTACAATTCCAAGTGATAAAATAGACACTTTACTGATTGCCAGCAACTTATCATTATCGGCCGTTTGGTTAAATATTCCTTTATAGATGTCTTTAGTGATCAAATCGCTGGTTGCTGCTAATAACGAATCAAGGCTTGAAGCCAGGGCCGCAAACACAATAATAAAAATAAAAATGGCCCCGACACTTCCCAGTAATTTAGCGGCAACTAAAGGACCGATCATGTCAGGGCTAGGAGGAAAAATATTCAAGTGAATAGCGGATAACGCGACAAATCCAGTAACGATGGGTATTGGTAACCAGAGTAAACCGGAGAGTAAATAAGCACGTTTGCCTATATTGGCTTTAAAGGCGAAAGCGCGTGACCACCACACATTGGAATGGAAAATTTCACCAATTCCAAAAAAGATATTGTTGAATAAAAACATTATTGCAGCAGGAAATAATAAATTTAAAAGTTGTGGACTTTCTGCTGAAACAGAAGTGTAGATATTGTCGAGCCCGACATCACGTATGCAAATGTACCCTATGGTGAGCACACCGACTAAAATGATCAGTGTTTGTACATAATCGGTTGCTATTACCGCTCTGAGTCCTCCGAGTAATGTATAAAGCACACAAATGACAAGAATGGTTGTCATTCCGGTAAAGTAGCTGATATCACTCAGTGACGACAATAAAATGCCACCCGCCATGCCCAAGCTGACCAGCCAGCCCATGGCATAACACAAGGAAACAATGAGAAAAATGATCCAGGCAAAAGTTCCGTAACGCACCTTAATGAAGTCGCCACAGGTGTAGCCTTTGGGCATTAACGTTTTAATACGCTTGGCTAGCGGAGCAAATAAGATTAAACCCAATGCCGCCATTGAGTAACCGATCATGCCCCAAACGCCGAATTGATACGTTAATTGAGGAGCGACCAAAGTGGTGTTACTGGTGATCCAGGTAGCCATTGCGGTTGCCGAAGCAAATGCAAAACCCACATTGCGTCCCGCAAGCATGAAGTCATCAAGAGAGCGGTTCCTCCTGCCTAACCACCATCCAAAAAATACCCAGAACAATCCGAATATCACCAATACTGTTAATGCCCATTGAATGGGTATTACCTGGTAATCCATAACATCAGGACTCCGTGTGGTTTCGTTTGGTAAAGAAAATGAGAGTTGTGATTAAGAGTAAAAACAAAACCAGTCCAATAGTAAATAGGGCCAAGGCATCACCCAGATCGCGGTGCGCAACCGTAACTTGAGCTGAATTGCTGGAGAGTTTTTTTGTTCTATCAAGAAGACGGAAGTAATAGTCACCGTTGTCAAAGCCGCTAAGCGACAACTGATTAAGATCACTGACAAGATATTCCCGTTGTACGGGTTCAAATTGACGGTTTAATGACAATTGCAAAACATTTTTATGATTTGTGCTCAAATTATTAAAATGCAGGGTGAAGTAGCCTTCGTTCGACAACTGTGAAGCAGGTGAAAGCTCCAGCTCTGCGGCTGGAATTGGGCAAGTTGCGCTTAAAATGAGTATATATACGAGAAGTTTTGACGTTAATTGAGACTTCATTGAGTCTTGTCGATTGGTTTAAATAAACGGTTATCCTAATGAATAAATAGTTTGAGGTCAAATTATAGTTCTCTGAGATGAAATATTGAGGTCGAATTATTGTATAAATTACAGGAAGTTAGCTGCACATCTTGAGATTTTATTTAAGCGAATAATGATGCATTACCTTAAGTGTGTGTTAAGCGTTTTGCCCTTGTTTCGATTTTATTAAGCGTTGAGTTAAACAAGCAAAACACCCCTTTTTGCATTAAACTCCTCAAAACCGGTAAAAAGAAAAAATCGTAATTTAGGAAACTTAGAATGTTATTGGATATTTTGGGACTTATTCTCGCTTTTAGTACCGTTATGATGTTATTTGGATTAATCGTGACCATGATGGTTCATTTTATTCAGCATATTGGGAAATGGAGGTCGCAACTTATCGAGCAATCGTTAACCGGCCTAGCCGATCGATTGAGCAGTGAAGCTAAAAGACTAACGGATTATGTTGAACCATCAAATATTGGTGAGTTTGGTGAAAAGTTTCAGGCGCTCCTAAATCCGGTTTTTATTCACAACAAAAACTCTTATTGGTACAAAATATTTGGTGATTTTAAACACACCAATGTCTCGCAAAAACAACTTGCAAACAGCATCGATGATTTTTTCACCGAACAAAAAGACGATGTTAAAAAGCAGCTCAATCAATTGCTCGATCGTTACTTTACGCCGTTCGAAAATGAAATGACCATTCGTTTTGCAAGACGCACCCATTTTTGGTCGTTTGCGATCGCGACTGTCATCGTATTATTGTTTCAAATTAACAGCTTCGATTTATTGAAAAAAATCAATACAGACAAAGCGTATCAGCAGTCGTTAATTCAGTTTTCAGAGCAACTTCAAAAGTCCGGGAATGACTTTTGTCTGCAAGAAGACTTCTCTCGAGTGAAAGATAGGCAGCTAAAAGAATGGTCGGATTGCCAGCGTAAACTGCTAACCACCGCCGAGTCGTTTAACTTTAAAGTGTTACCTTACGGACTGCATTATTATGTTGTAGGAGAAGAAACCAAAAGTAATAACGCTTGGTCGTTTTGGTCGATGATCAGTGCTTGGATTGGGATGTTGATTTCGGCAATATTGATTTCTTTAGGTGGGCCTTTTTGGTTTAATCGCATTAAAGAACTGCTGGAGCTTAAAAAGCGGTTGAGCGGAAAGGGGAGCTCTGCAAATTAAAATTCATAGAGTTAATTAAATTTGAAAAGTTAATTGAGGGTTATTTCTCAAGAAATAATAAACAGATAATTGAGTTATTTGAAATCCGGCTGGTAAATTTAATGAACATCGCATTATATTGTATCAAATTGATAGTAGGGCTGTTAGCGTTATTAGGCGTGATTTTTATTTGGTATATTATTAGTCGTGATATGCACGGGAAGTGCGATAAAACGATGAAAGTTTCAATCGATTTTGAAGTGTTATCGAAATCATTAAAGCAGTATAAATCGGATACAGGCGTGTTTCCAACAATGGAACAAGGACTTGATATTCTCGTTAGAAACCAACCTCATCTTAGCTATCCAGATAATTACCCCGAAGATGGATACTTGATTAAGTCTTTAAAAGATCCTTTGGGTGAAGAATATACGTATTGGGTGTTGCCGAGCTCTGGTGATGAAGTATTGGTTTGTTCCCGTTTTGTTGAAGAGTTATTGGGTTTTATGCCTTGCCGAGTCATTACGGGTGACTAATCTTGATTTTAATTGGACGGACTGATTATTCATATTGAAGCGTTGAGTAGGTGCAAAATATCTCGCAAAGATGATGCGGTTTTATATATCACCTATCAGAATCAAAAAATCCACCAAAAGACTAAAAACTAATAAAAAGCCTTTTCTTCAATCCTTTCATTAATAATTCAAAACAATCACCAAAACTTTATCTATAATCATAAAGAATAAAATAGTGCCCAAAATTTGATCTATTAGGGCCATGTGATACTTTAAAAGTATGGCCTGTAAACTTTGCGGTTTCCAACCTGGAACAGTGAGTTAACGTTGTCGTATCCATCTTGGAAGCGAGTTTATAGAAACACGCAACTAGGAGAAAGAGAGATGAAATGCCTTTATTTTCTTTCACCAACGCTGGGTAGCTGCAAACAGGTGACCGATGACTTACACGATGTAGGTGTCGATGATTGGTATTTGCACGTCATCAGCAAAGATGAAGCCGGGCTTACGCAACAACACATTCACTCCAGCAATTACATCGAAACATTAGACTTAATGAGGTCGACCACAGCAGGTGGTTTAATTGGGTTTGGAATTTCTCTATTAATCGTCGCTTTTACCGCTTTCTTTGACACCTTTGGTACTAACCCGCCAACCGTTGTTTATCTGGTGATCATTGTTTTGACCACGCTGTTCGGGATTTGGGAAGGTGGGTTATACGGTGTTGATACTGAAAATAAAAAGCTAGAACCTTTTCATAAAGATATTGAAGCAGGTAAATACCTGATTTTGATCTACGCCGATAAGAATAAAACCGATGCCATTAAGAAAATGATGAAAGAGCGACACCCTGAGTCTGAGTTGGCCGGTGAAGATCGTCATTATATAAATCCGTTCTCAAAGGTGAATCGAATTCAACATCGGAAAAATGCATCGGCCTAGTCAGGTTTTTAAGCAGTACCATTAAGTTAAACGCTTTCATTAAGCAACAAGATTGTTGACAATAAAGGGATGCTTTTATCATGGCACTGGTCTATGTGTTATTTCTGCTAATACTGGTCACTGTTATTTTTCATTTGATCAGTCCATGGTGGTTTACACCCATTGCATCTAACTGGAGTACCATCGACGATACGGTTGACATCACTTTTTGGGTGACCGGCATTGTATTTGTTGCAGTCAACTTTTTCGTTGCATATTCGATTTATAAGTTTCGCTATAAAAAAGATCGTCGGGCTCAATATCAACCAGAAAACAAAAAGCTGGAATCTTGGTTAACCATTGTCACTACGTTAGGTGTTGCTGCGATGCTCGCACCAGGCTTATTTGTGTGGGCAAAATTCATAGAAGTTCCTGACAACGCAAGCGAATTTGAAGTGCTTGGCCAGCAGTGGCATTGGCGCTATCGATTTCCTGGAAAGGACGGTAAATTAGGCAAAGTGGAGGCTCAATTTATTGGACCGGATAATCCATTTGGTATTCATCCTAAAGACATTAATGGTCAAGATGACGTATTAATTTTCAGTAATGAACTTCACTTACCGATTAATCAACCTGTAAAGGCATTATTACGTTCTATCGATGTCTTACACAATTTCGCCGTACCGCAATTTCGAGTAAAAATGGATTTGGTTCCAGGAATGGTCACTTACGTTTGGTTCACACCAACGGAAATAGGCAGTTACGAAGTATTGTGTGAAGAGCTTTGCGGGTTGGCGCATCATACTATGCGCGGTAAAGTGATCGTTGAAGACGAAGAAAGCTTTAATAATTGGTTAGCATCTCAACCCACTTTGGCACAATTTCAATCAAAGGTAATAGGTGATCCCGAACGCGGTAAGGCTTTATATGCAGTGTGCGCTGCTTGTCATGGGGCTCAAGGTGAAGGCAATCGGGCGCTGAATGCACCGGGATTGTCTGGCTTTCATTCATCTTATTTACGTCGTCAAATTCATTACTTTAAAAATGGCGTTCGAGGCTCGAACGAAAATGATATTTATGGGCGACAAATGGCACCTATGGCTGCGGTAATTGCTAATGATGAAGCGTTAGAACATTTGTTGGCCTATATCAATACATTTCCAGATAATTTGTCTGAAAGTACTATCAAGGGAGATGTGGAACGCGGTAAACGTTTTTATCGCACTTGCGCAAGTTGCCATGGTAAACACGGCGAAGGTAATTTTGCGCTTAATGCTCCAATGTTAACTGGGCAAGCCGATTGGTATTTGAAACGACAAATCGAAAACTTTAAACAGGGTATTCGTGGCAGCCATAAGGACGACAAATACGGCACACAAATGATTTTGATGGCAAAAATATTAAAAGATGAGCAATCCGTTAATGACGTCGTTGCTTATATCAATGACTTAAACAGTGGTAAAAATCTAAAAGAAGAACAAAGTAAAGGGAGTGACTGAATGAACCATATTGCTATTGCCGATCAAACGCATGAATTACATGAACCAACGAGCTTCATAACGCGTTACATTTGGAGTCAGGACCATAAAGTCATAGCGGTTCAATATACAATTACGGCAATAGCAGTTGGGCTGGTTGCACTGGTACTTTCATTGCTAATGCGTTTACAACTGGGCTTTCCTGATAGCTTTTCTTTCATCGACCCTGAATCTTATTATCAATTCGTAACCATGCACGGAATGATTATGGTTATCTATTTGTTAACAGCATTGTTACTGGGTGGCTTTGGAAACTATCTCATTCCATTAATGGTGGGCGCGAGAGATATGGTTTTTCCCTACATGAATATGCTCAGCTATTGGGTGTATTTATTGTCGGTTTTGGTATTGCTCGCCAGCTTTTTTGTGTCAGGAGGGCCAACCGGTGCTGGTTGGACTTTGTATCCTCCACAGGCAATTTTGGAAGGCACACCGGGAGCGGATGGTGGCATTATTTTAATGTTGGTATCGTTAGCTATTTTTATTGTCGCTTTTACTATGGGGGGCCTAAATTACGTCACGACGGTATTACAAGCGCGAGCGCAAGGTATGACCTTAATGCGAATGCCGTTGTCGGTTTGGGGAATATTCATCGCAACCATTTTAGGACTTTTTGCTTTCCCAGCGTTATTTGTGAGCGCTGTCATGATGCTAATGGACAAATTACTCGGTACCAGCTTTTTTATGCCCGCTATTTTATCAATGGGTGAGCAATTAGACCATTCGGGTGGTAGTCCTATTTTATTTCAACATTTATTTTGGTTCTTTGGTCACCCCGAAGTCTATATTGTTGCATTACCCGCTTTTGGAATTGTATCCGACATATTAAGTACTCATGCCCGGAAAAACATTTTCGGGTATCGAATGATGGTTTGGGCCATTGTTATTATCGGCGGCCTGAGCTTCATTGTTTGGGCGCATCATATGTATGTCAGTGGAATGAATCCGTATTTTGGCTTTTTCTTTGCCACCACAACATTAATTATTGCGGTCCCAACCGCCATTAAAGTGTACAACTGGGTTTTAACGTTATGGCAAGGTAACATTCGATTAACGGTACCCATGCTTTTTGCAATCGGTTTTATATTTACGTTTACACACGGTGGACTCACTGGACTCTTCCTAGGAAATGTTGTCGTCGACTTACCGCTTTCCGATACTTACTTTGTTGTGGGGCACTTTCATATGGTGATGGGTGTTTCACCCATTATGGTAATTTTTGCGGCAGTGTATCACTGGTTTCCAAAAGTGACTGGAAGAATGTTAAACACTGCACTTGGTAAATTGCATTTTTGGGTAACTTTTTTAGGAACTTATGCGATTTATTTACCCATGCATTATCTAGGTTTTCTTGGCGTGCCACGTCGGTATTACGCAATGGGTGATACAGAGTTCATTCCTGAGTCGGCACAAGGACTGAATGCTGGCATTACGGTTTCAGCTATTATCGTTGGTTTTGCACAGTTGTTTTTTATTATTAACTTAATTTGGAGTTTACGAAAGGGCGAGAAGTCAGACGGCAATCCTTGGCAAGCCACTTCGCTAGAGTGGCAAACGCCACATAATCCACCGATACACGGAAATTGGGGACCTGAACTGCCTAAGGTTTATCGTTGGGCATACGATTACAGCGTACCAGGTGTAGAAACCGATTTTATTCCTCAAAATGTGCCAAACGATAAAGTAAAACGTATGGAAAAAGGTGCTGGATCATGACGCTGTTTAAAGCCCTCGGCGAAAAACCTTGGCTAACATCATTGAGCCCAGTGGACGAGACACCAAGCGATGTTTCTATGAAAATGAGCGCTGAACAGTTGGCGCTGCGTGTATTAATGGTCGTGATTACCATATTATTTTTCTTGTTTATCATTACCTTTATTTCAAGGACGCAACTGGGCGATTTTGAAGCCATGGCGGGCGAACCTTGGTTACCACTCGATAACCCACAGCTACTTTGGATAAATACGGGTATTCTAATGCTGAGTAGCATGAGTTTGCACTTGGCTATGCTCAGCAGCCGTAAGGTCAAAACGACGCAGACAATCGTGGGCATTGTATCGGGTGTTTTATTTTCACTGGTGTTTTTACTTGGGCAATATCAGGTTTGGCTCGATCTAATGACTCAAGGTTATTTTGTTTATTCCAATCCGGCGAATAGCTATTTTTATTTGTTCACAGCGGTGCATGGTTTTCATATTGTTGGCGGTTTAATTGCGATGTTTCTTGTGATTAAAAAACTATGGAAGAAGCAAGATGTTGTTTGCGTTATTCCCAGTTTACAACTCTGCACCCATTATTGGCATTTTCTGTTGTTAGTTTGGTTAGGTTTGTTTGCATTATTAACCAGCTCAGCAGAAACTTTTAATGTGATCGCAAAACTTTGTGGCTTTTGAGGCTGAATCATGAATTCTGACAATACCAGTCAAAGTGCTACTAAAACCGCTTCGCGGGGGTGGCAAAGTGTAAGTGACGACTGGGCCCAAGACAAACAAACCTTTGATATGCCTTGGGGTAAAATCATGATGTGGATATTTCTGTTAAGCGACACATTTGTTTTTAGTGTGTTTTTAACCGGATACATGAATGTGCGAATGTCGACAACGGAACCTTGGCCCAACACAAGCGAAGTGTTTGCTTTAACCATTGCAGGTGAGTCCATTCCACTCATTTTAATTGCAATTATGACCTTTGTATTAATTACGAGCAGCGGCACTATGGCAATGGGGGTGAATTACGCGTATCGAAAAAATAAACAACGAACGTTTCAATTTATGTTGGTTACGGCAATTTTAGGTGCCGTTTTTGTCGGTATGCAAGTATTTGAGTGGGCCAAATTGATTTCAGAAGGCTTTCGCCCTTGGGGCAATCCGGAAGGGGCTGCGCAATTTGGTTCCAGCTTTTTTATGATTACGGGTTTTCACGGTATGCATGTATCCATTGGTGTGATTTACCTGCTAATAGTAGCCAACCGCGTACGCAAAGGCTTATACGATGAAAAGGGTTTTGCCATTGTTGAGATTGCTGGTTTGTATTGGCACTTTGTCGATTTAGTTTGGGTGTTTATATTCGCACTGTTTTATCTTTGGTGAGGTGTTAGAAATGGCAACAAGTGACAAAATATCTGAACAAACTGTCAAAAGCGAATCGCATGGGCAACTGCATCCTATTTCCGTTTACTTAAAAATTTGGTTGCTATTATTCATTCTTTCAACCTTATCTTACATGGTTGATTACTTTCAGCTGGAAAGTTACTTGCGATGGTCGTTAATTTTGATTTTTATGATTTTAAAAGCTGGCTTAATTGTTGCAGTATTCATGCATTTAGTCTGGGAAAAGCTGGCGGTAATTTACACTATTCTGGTTCCTCCTTTGGCTATTTTAGTACTTATTGCCATTATGGCGGTAGAAGGAGGCTACGTTCATTTAGTCCGACAGATATTTTACTTTTTATAGGAAGCAGTCTGCCGCTTTTTAGAGCTGTATCGCGAACACGCTGCGGTTAATAAAACAAAAGAAAGTGGTGCTATTATGGGAATCTCTCAATCACAATCGGCTGCAGTTCGTCAACAATCTGTCTGGCTTGAATATTTTAATTTATGCAAACCAAAGGTGGTGTTGCTGCTTTTGATAACGGCGATGGTGGGTATGCATTTGGCTACGCCTGGCCTGGTAAAATTTCATGTTTTATTTTTTGCCACGCTCGGTATTGCATTTGGCGCTGCGTCCGCTGCGGTAGTCAATCATCTGGTCGATGAAAAAATTGACGCGCAAATGAACAGAACAAGATATCGGCCATTACAAAAAGGCACCGTGTCTCGAAGTCAGGCCATCGTTTTTGCCAGTATACTTGCGGCATTATCGATGTCGACGCTCTATTTTTTGATTAATCCATTAACCATGATCCTTACCCTAATTGGATTAGTGGGGTACGCATTTATTTATTCCATGTATTTGAAGCATGCGACGCCTCAAAATATTGTTATTGGCGGTATTTCTGGAGCATTACCACCTCTTTTGGGCTGGACCAGTGTTACCGGGAAAGTTGAAGTCGAAGCGCTTCTATTGGTTGCCATAATATTTATCTGGACACCCGCACATTTTTGGGCACTGGCGATTGACCGTTATAAAGATTATCAACAAGCCAAAGTACCCATGTTACCACTCACTCATGGCATCGAGTACACGAAAAGCTGCGTGGTGATTTATACCTACGCTGTTTTTATCAGTAGTCTGATGCCGTATCTCATTGGAATGAGCAGCTGGCTGTATCTCATCGGAGCCATTGGGCTTGGAGGTTGGTTTAACTATCATGCGATGCAGTTAAAATGGCGTTCCAAACCTTTGGCCGCGATTAAAACATTCCGTGTGTCTATTTTTTATTTGCTTTACCTTTTTACATTGCTGTTAATTGACCATTATTTATCCGTCTTTCAAATAATTTAACGATTGAATTTAAAGCATTGGTGCTGGTTAGTTTATGCGAAAAAAGTTAGTCATTAGTCTGTTTTTAGTTCTGCTGAGCGTAGGCGGTTTGATGACCTTTATGCTTCAAAGTCGGGTAGAGTTTGCACCTGTTATCCATGGTCATTTATTAATGGAAACGAAACCTATAGGTTCATTTTCACTGCTGAGTCACCATAATCAGCTCTTCACTAATAATGATTTACTCGGTAAATGGCACTTCGTTTCCTACGGTTATACGTATTGTCCCGATATCTGCCCAACGACGTTAGTGCAATTGAATCAAGCGGCTGAAATGATTAATCAGTTTGAAGCTTTCAGCAATACCGGTTATTTGTTTTATAGCATTGATAACCAGCGCGATACTACTGAGCGACTTGCTGAATACGTGCCATATTTTAATTCGGAATTTGTTGGTTTAACACACAGTGGTGAAGAAAAGTTTAAACCTTTCGAGCAAAGTCTTGGATTAAAGTATCAACTCAAACCAAACGATGAACCTCAACAAAGTGAATATATTGGAGAATATCAGGTGAGTCATGGTGTGTTGATCTATTTGCTCAATCCTTTTGGAGAGCTACAGGCAACATTTAAACCCTTAAAAGATGAGGATGGTGTTGAAAGCTTTTCTGCTGAACGCTTGGCATCGGATTATTTGAAAGTCAGAGGCTACTTTCAGAATGTTAAAAGGTGATTTTAAATTTTTGCAATCAATCTCTTGATTTACCATCGTATTCATTTTTTTGTCAATAGAATAGGAAAGTTTTTGTCGGGTGAGCACGACTATGAAAAGTATACGTATCTCAATATTTACATTCATTCTTATAACAAATGTACTGATGAATACCTTTGGTGAGCAATCGAATGTAAAGGCACTTCCTTCATTATTAAGCATAAAAGAATTTAAAGTAGAATGGGGTGGAAGGCCACGTGATCCTTATGTCGCGCCAGATGGTCAAGTCTGGTTTTGTGGGCAAGGAGGCAACTATATTGGTGTGCTTGATCCGATGAGTGGCAGTATGAGGCAATATTCGGTACCCAATGGCAGTCATCCACATAATTTAATCGTCGATAATAAAGGTAGGGTATGGTACGCCGGAAATCGTAACGCACACATGGGTATGCTCAACCCAGCAAATGGGAAAGTAATACGTTTTTCAATGCCAGAGCTCGTTAAAGATCCACATACTTTGATTTTTGACTCGAAAGAAAACATTTGGTTTACCGCACAAAATAGCAATGCCATCGGTCATTTAGACGTAAAAACTGGCAATGTTCGATTTGTAATGGCTACTGCAAAAGGTTCTCGACCGTATGGAATTAAACTGGATGGTAAAGGAAATGCCTGGGTCGTGTTTTTGGGTACTAATAAAATTGCGAAGGTTGAGCCAGAGACATTCAATATTGAGGAGTTTGAACTTCCGCGAAAGGAAGCTCGTCCACGCCGGCTTGAAATAACCATTGATAACAGTATTTGGTATGTCGATTATGCGGGTGGAGTGTTAGGGCATTATTTGCCTGAACAAAATTCATTTGAAGAGTGGATGATGCCGGTCGGAGAAAACAGTAAGCCTTATGGTACAGCTTTAGATGAGCGCCAAAATATTTGGGTTGCAGAAACAGGCGTTTACCCCAATCGAATGACTGGGTTTGATACCAAAACAAAAAAATTCATAAGTTCAACCGAAGTCGAAAGCGGTGGACATATACGTCACATGTATTTTGATAAGAAAACCAGAAGTTTTTGGTTTGGCGTTGATACCGGTTTTATTGCCCGGGCTAAATTAAAATAATCTCGAATTTAGTCATTGGGCTGGTTTTTGTATTGATTGTATAGCTTTCGAACTTTTTGAACATACAATTTTGTTTCTTGATAAGGTGGTACGCGATTACCAAATCGCTTTACCGCATTTTCACCAGCGTTATATGCGGCCAGTACAAGATCAAAGTCTCCATTAAACTCAATAATAAGGTACCTCAAGTACGCGGAACCGCCTTTTAAATTCTGTCTGGGATCTTGGCGATTATGTACTTTGAAACGTTGAGCCGTTGCTGGCATAAGTTGCATCAGCCCCACAGCTCCGGTTCGGGATGTTGCTTTGGGATCAAAATGGCTTTCTGCATGTACTACGGCCATAACGAGATCTTCTGGAACATTATATTGCTGTGCTATCTGACGGATCATCGCATGATATTGGCTTCGACGAGAACTAAACGTTCGGTGTTGGGCTTTTAAGCGCCACCCTGCCTTAGATCGAACCAGAGGTACATAGCCATCATGAAAAGGACGATCGCTGAACTTAACTTTACCGCTTCTATCAACAAATTTATAGATTTCTGAGTCCGCCTTGCAATGTTGTAAAGAGAAGCATAATAGTCCGAATAGTGATACCCAATATCTCATATTGATTTTTAAGATTGAAATGATTTAAGTGTAGTCGATGGTAGAAATCAATAGGTAAAGATTTGCCACTGAACGACTTAAATATTCCTATTTAAAAATAACCAATTATTTGTTTTTTATAAGAAAGTTTTGCTCTGAAGGCATTAGCTTCTATACTTAGTTCACTGCGCAAGGAAAGAATATAACCATGAGAAAATATATTTTATTGGTTTTATGTTTATCTGCACTTATTGCTTCTTCTAAAGAAAATTCGCGATTGTTGGTTGATATTAAAGGTACCAGTCTTACGGAATTAATGAATTTAAAAATTACCACGCTTTCGCGCAAGGAAGAGTCTATTACCCAATCTCCGGCGGCTGTTTATGTAATCTCTCACGATGAGATAAGGCGAATGGGTGCTACTCACATTGCAGAAGTATTGAGATATGTGCCTGGTGTAGAAGTCGCTCGACTTTCTGCAAGCACCTGGGCCATTTCCATTCGAGGTTTCAATTCAAGAACAGCAAATAAATTGTTAGTCATGATTGATGGTCGCAGTATTTACAGCACTTTTTTTTCTGGTGTTTTGTGGGAGGAAAAAGACGTATTGCTGGACAGCGTCGAACGAATCGAAGTCATTCGTGGGCCTGGTGGAACGATGTGGGGGGCGAATGCGGTTAACGGTGTAATTAACATCATTACTAAAGACACAAAAAACTCGCAAGGGCTCATGATAGAAGCTGCCGAAAGTGATCTGGGCCGGACTTTGATTCAAGGGCGCTTGGGTTGGCAATTAGGAGAAAGTACACAAATGCAAATGTCACTAAAGCATCGTAACAATGATGAGACGGGTGGCAGTTTCACAAATGATGATTATGAGCATACTCAGGTGGGATTTCGATTGGAACATCAATTGTCCAAGACGGACAATATCATGTTTGATTTTTCAGGTTATGAAGGAAGTTTAGGCTCATTAACAGACCCACAAACACCACAAGGTAAAGATCACGACGGTCATCACGCATTAATAAGTTGGCGGTTTTTAGATGATAGTCATCGAAGTCATAAACTGCATTTTATTTATGATGCTATGCGACTTGAAACACCTAGTATTACCGATGATCGAAGTATCACTGAACTCGACTATCAAGTCCAACAACAGCACTTAAGCCATGAATGGGTCGCTGGTATTAGTTATCGAAATACACATGACCATGTACCCACTCGGCCTTTTCAATATATATTTCCCACGAGTCGAACCGATGAAGTTTTAAGTGCCTTTATTCAGGATGATATTGCTTTCATGGACAGAAAATTTCATTTGATTATTGGAACGAAGTATGAAAACAACGATTATACGGGCAGTGAATGGCAACCCAGTGTTCGATTTTCCTACGAGTTGCAAGATTCCTTAATTTGGTCAGCTTGGTCTCGTGTGGTTCGAGTACCGACTCGATTGGAAGTGGACTTGACAACATTTCCAAGCGATAGCTTTGACTCGGAATTTGCCAATTATTATGAAATGGGATGGCGTAGTAATCTTAATAGCGATTGGTTTTTTGACGCAACCGTATACTACGCGGGTTATGACCGTCTACTATCTATAGAAGAAAACAACTCGATTGAAAATAAAATATCAGGAAGTGCAACGGGAATTGAACTTACTGCAAATTTTCAAGCCAGGAAGGATTGGTTAATTAAAATTAATGCTTCCCATATGGCGCTTAACTTTAAAGCAGATGCTGATAGTGAAGACGACAGTCGAGCGACAAGCATGGAAGGAACATCCCCTGAGAATATGTTGCAAGTGATTTCGATGTATGACATGTCAGATGAATTTCAAATTAATACTTTTTTGCGTTTTGTTGACAGGTTGTCAACCAACAATGTCGATAGCTATCTGTTGCTAGACTTTTCACTGATTTGGCAATTATCAAATAACTTATCCATGAGTTTATCTGGACGAAACCTTGGTGATAGCACTCATCCTGAATGGAATAGTGATGCTCTTGTGGAACAGGAAGTTTCTTTATACGTGAAGTGGGTAATCGATTGATGTTAAAACGCATAAGTTTGGTCCTTGTTTTCTGCTTTGGTATTGCTTCAGCGGAAGATGTGTCTTACCAGGTTAAGGCTTCTTACTTGTATAATTTTTTGCAATTTATAGAGTTTTCAGAACAGGACATTTCAGCCGACAATAAGCTTAGCGTTTGCATTATAGGAGAAAACCGTTTTGGTGATGCACTTTCTGAACTGCAAGGCGCTGAAACACCTCAGGCCAAAATCGAGATCATAAGTTTGGGTCCATACAACAATAAAAAAGCCGTTGATAATTGCACTGTGGTTTATATTGTGGGTTCCGAAGCAAGAGTTACGCCCGAAATTCTAGCTGCCATTGATGTTCATCGAACTTTGACGATTGGAGAGATTTCAACCTTTATACAATTTGGTGGGTTTATTGAGCTCTTTATGGAAGATGACAGTGTTCGTTTTCGTATAAACAAGAAGTTGGTAGGCAATACCGACTTCAAAGTAGCTTCTCAGTTGCTCTCTCTTGGTGTAGGTGGAGGGATCAATTGACAATGAAAGAGACATTCTCAAATAGCACTTCGTTGTCCATTAAGAAAAAACTGCAACTGAGTATTGTATTCTTCGTTATTTTGGTGGTTTTAGCATCGACAGTAACATTCTTCTGGACGGCCAGTAATCATTTTCATAGTAGTATTCAGCGCGAAATGACGCTTTTAGGAGAGGTATTGGCGTTTAATAGCCAAGCTGCCGTTACTTTTGATGATGCTAAAGCGGCGAAAAAGATTCTATCAGCAGCATCTGCCAATAAGCAGCTGGTTGTTGCAGCTATTATAAAAGAGAACGAAATTTTTGCGCAGTACCCAAATGAGGAACTAATCAATCTAGATGACTATCTTAGACAAGAATCATTATGGCTTGATAAAAACTTTTACTACTTGGTGACTCCAATAACAATTAACAATCGAAATGTCGGTAATTTATTGCTTAAGCTGAACACTCAGGCTTGGAATAACTTTCGACAGCGATTAATGTTGGTAATATTTGGACTGGTAGTGTTAATTGTTGGACTTACATCCATAATGTCTCGCTGGCTCAATAAAAATATTACCGTACCCATCAAAGGGCTTTCAGAATGGGCAACATCGGTATACAAAAATAAGAATTTTGATGCACGTGCACAGAAGCATAGTGAAGATGAAATCGGTACATTAACCGATAGTTTAAACGCGATGTTGTCCGAACTTTCTAAACAAGAATCCGTGATTTCGTTAAATAAGTCACTTTCCCGAGAAGTCGAGGAGAGAAAGAAGACCGAGGCTGAACTGATTAGCATGCGTGACAAAGCGGAACAAGCGAATCAAGCTAAAAGTGCTTTCTTGGCCAATATGAGCCACGAAATCCGAACACCTATGAATGCTATTATTGGATTTATTGATATTGTTTTAGAAGATAAGTTAAGCCAAGAACAGCGCAAACATTTGGAAACGGTGCGTCGTTCTGCAAAAGATTTACATAGCCTACTCAATGACATTTTAGATGTCGCAAAGCTTGAGGAAGGTAAGTTAAGCTTAGAGCAAGTGCCATTTTCTATCCGCGATATGTTAAGTCACGTACTTAAAACATTTGAGTTAAAGGCGAGAGAAAAGGATTTAAAGTTTATTCTTAGGATAGCGGAAGACGTTGGTGAGTATTATTTAGGAGATCCTTTACGAGTAAATCAAGTTTTAATTAATATCATTGGAAATGCAGTTAAGTTTACGCCCTCTGGTTCAATTACGGTAGGTTTAGATTTGGATGAAAGCAAGTACCTAAAGTTTGTTGTAAGAGACACTGGAATCGGTATTTCAAAAGAAAAACTATCATTGGTATTTGAGAATTTCAATCAAGCCGATACTTCGACCAGTCGCAAATATGGCGGCTCTGGATTAGGAACAACGATTTCCAAGCAACTGGTCGAATTAATGGGGGGGCATATTGGGGTCGAGAGCGAAGAAGGAATAGGGACCACATTTACTTTTACCTTGAGGTTGGCGGCAGCTAATAGGGTTGATAGTTTTAAGGAGAGTAAAGAAACACATCCAAAACTCAGCACATTGCATCCATTAACCATTCTAGTTGCAGAAGACATTCAGCAAAATGCCGATTTATTACGTAATCGATTAGAATCTCAAGGCCATACCATGGTGCACGCGACTAATGGCGCGCTTGCTGTTAAAGCGTTTGAAGCCCAAGTATTCGATATCATCTTAATGGATGTTCAAATGCCAGAAATGGACGGTTTACAAGCTTGTAGAGCGATAAGAAAACTATCTGGCGGGAAAGACATTCCCATTATTGCATTAACGGCAAGTGTCATGCGAGAAGATCAAGAAGCCTGTCACGTCGCGGGGATGAATGGTTTCGTAAAAAAACCGGTTGTGTTTAATGAACTTTATGAACAAATGTCTCGACTTTTAAAGGTTAATGTCGAAAATATCGAAAATGAAAACGATAGTAGTTCGTTTAATGCAAACGAACTTTACGGCATCGATATACAACAAGCGCTTGAACTGTGGGGCGATTTCAATAGTTATATTTCCGGACTCAATAGTTTTTTAACCGCTAACCATAATGACATAAGTCGATTGAAAGAAGCTGTTCGTCAAAAAGATTGGGAAACTTCTGCTCGAGTGTCCCATGCTTTAAAAGGGGTATCTGGCAACTTGGCTTTAATAAATATTTACCGATTGATGACAGAGTTTGGAGAAAACATTAAGGCCAACTCCTACGAAGTTTTAACGCCTTTGTGTAACGAGTTGGAAAAAGCCTATCAAAAAACCGAAAAATCCATACAGAGAATAATAGAAAGTCAATCGACGCAATCGCTACAAGAAAGTGGCGTGTCTGCCAAAAACTGAGAGTTGAGTGTTATTGAGATTGACATGTCGATCAGCTTATATGGAATGCTGACTCAAATTCAAATTGCGGTATGAACGATAGCGGGTTTTATCAAACAAATAACCACTTTGGATTGTTTTCTCATTAGTCATCGTGTTTGTCAAGGAATGATAGTTAGGTAACATACTGCCTATTTAAAAATATTCCTTAATGCACTGCAGCAAATTTTGTTGTTTTCTAGGTAGAGCAAGCTTCGACTAGTGGGGGAATGCTTAACTTTTTGAGTGTTTGTGCAATTTCCAATAAGACATTTTCTGTATGCGACTCAATAAAAAAGTGATTTCCTGGAAAAGTGACGACGTTAGTGTCTGATGTAAAAAACTGACTCCAAGCAGCTAAATCATCCAATGAGACATCGATATCATCGATACCACCAAACACAGAAGCACTTACATTAAGTTTTAAATTCCCTTTATATAAATAAGTATCGGCGATCTTAAAGTCAGCACGAAGTAGAGGCAAACAAATCGCCATTAGTTCTTCATTGTTTAGTATTTCATCAGGCGTACCTTGTAAGCTTTTGAGCGCTTCTATAAATTCCGAGTCGGGCAGGTCATAAAGTGCTCTGTCACCAATGGGAATATGCGGTGCTCGACTTCCTGATGCAAAAAAGTGGTTTGGCAGAGGAAAGTCTTTACAACTCAGTTGTACCATTAGCTCAAATGCGGCTCGACTTCCCATGCTGTGACCGAAAAAAGCAAATGGCTTGTCGACGTACTTATCAAAGTTGAAAAGAATCTCATCGATGATTGACTGCATCGTTGAGAAAGGTTCTTCAAGTATTCGAGAGGCTCTCCCGGGAGGCTGAATGACGACAACTTCTATAAACTCGGGGAGGAACTTGTTCCAGTTTAAAAACGTTGATGCGTTTCCTCCTGCATAAGGAAAGCAAAATAACCTCATGGTTGAATTTGGTTTTTTTTGAGGAAAAACAAAACAGCGATCTTGAACTTTCATTATTCTCTATTGAACCGTTGCTGTAGCCAGGATTAAAAAACACGGCGCAGTATGCTCATGTTATTAAAAAATATCAATGAATCTCAAAAAAATATTTTTTCCCGCCTTAGTAAATAAGGTTGCGTAAGAAGTCTGAGGGTTTGGAAGCGGGTGGTTGGACTTCTGATTTTACGTAAAAAGTATTATTCGATTGCTAATCTTAAAGTTAAAATGGTAATGTCATTGAGTTGTGGTTAATTATATTAAAAAATATATCTCCTTTGGGCGATATAATTTAGGCGTTCAATTAAAAATAAATTCACGAAATTGTGTTTGACTTTTATATTGCGATTCAAAATAATATCTCGAAATTAAAACCTACATGATGAATCTAATAATTTTAAAAGCATTAAGGAACGGTTTAGTTGGTCAAAAAATAACTCCAAAATACGTTTAGTATTACCGCACATTCAAAAAATAATCTCATAATATGATTTTTGTTAGGGAGCAATTGTGTTCAAAGCCTATCCATTACTCACACGAACAATAATATTCTTCGTCGTCCCACTCGTGATTGCTTTAACTTTTTTTTATCGAAGTTTAGTCGATGGTGCACTGCCGAAATTAGAAGATGAAGTATTTATTGATGGTGTATCTGAACAGGTTAACATCAGTCGAGATATTAATGGCGTTGTTAAAATAAAAGCAAAACAGGATGTTGATGTTTACTTTGCTATGGGGTGGGTACACGCACAAGACCGTTTATGGCAACTTGAACTCCAACGGCGTTTAAGTAAGGGGACAATGAGTGAGGTATTTGGGCGTCAATCGATCGAGCGTGATGTCTGGATGAGAACATTAGGCATAAGAGAGTCAGCTAAGGAAGCTGAACAGTACTTAAGTGAAGATGCAAGACAATCTTTGGAAGCTTATGCAAACGGAATCAATGCATGGATTTCCAGCAATAAAACGCTTCCTTTAGAATTTACCTTATTAGGTATCGAGCCTGAACCTTGGACAATTGAAGATTCCTTGGCTTGGATGAAAATGTTTGCTTTAAACTTATCGTCCAGTTATCAAATTGAGATGCAGCGCTTTATTGGTGTAAATTACTTAACAAGTGATCAATTTTTAACCTTTTATCCCTATCTTAAAAGTGAAGTTAATGAACCAAAGACGATTCTGAGCGCAAGTGATTCTTACACTTCGAATGCTCTGCTTAAATTGCATAATATTCAAACAGATTTTGAGGATCAGTTAAAAATAGGAGGGCGTTATGTAGGTAGTAACGCTTGGGTCGTTTCTGGTCGTCACACGAAATCGGGCAACGCGATAATTGCCAACGATCCACATTTGGGACTGCAAATTCCTTCACTCTGGTACGCCGTTATTCAAGAGGGAGAAAAATTAAATGCATCAGGAATGAGTATTGTAGGGGCACCCGTTATTGTTTTTGGAAAGAATGAATCGATTGCCTGGGCTGGAACCAGTATGCCTGCAGACGTTCAAGATCTTGTTTTTGAACAAGTCAATCCCTCTGAACCTAATAAATACCAAGTCGCTGGAGTTTGGCATACGTTTGACAGTCGAACAGAGGTTATTCAAGTTAAAGCTGACTTTCCATCCTCTTTAAGAGCTCCTCTAGAACCGGTGAAAATCAAAGTTAGAAACTCCATTCATGGACCAATCATTAGTGATGTTATAGACGGTTTCGAGCAGCCTGTTGCACTTCGTTGGACTGCACTAAGTATGGTTGATAAAACATATGAGTCTTTTTTTAAATTAAGTTACGCACAGGACTGGCCTAGCTTCAAAGACGCACTCAAAGATTATGTTGCGCCTACACTCAACTTACTTTATGCAGATATCAATAACAATATTGGCTTTCACGGTATTGGAAAGATACCGGTAAGAAAATTGGGAAGTGGATCTTTCCCTGTGTCCGGCTCTGACGATCAGTTTGGGTGGGCTGGTTTTATTAAGTTCGATGAGATGCCACAAAGTTTCAATCCCGAGTCAGGAATAATTGTTAGCGCTAATGATAATAATCTAGGTGAAAATTATGACCACTTTATCTCCTATGATTTTGCACCTCCATTTAGGGCGCAACGAATTCACGAGTTATTGACTCAAAAGGTTGAGCGAGCGGAAAAAATTACGATTGAAGAAATGGGTGAGATGCAAGGTGATTCGCTTGATTTATCTGTAAAACGTCTATTGGAAGAAATGAAGGGAATCAAGGGAAAAACCAAACTCGAGCAAAAAGCATTGTCGTTCTTAAATAAATGGGAGGGTCATGCATCTCAAAATAGTGTTGGAGCGTCTGTTTATTTTACATGGTTAAGACATATCAAAAACCTTATGTTTTCAGACGAATTGAGCTCATTTTGGAATAAAGAAAATCACGCTCGATATTTACAGTCCATCCGAGCCAATATTTCTTCGGACAAAATTGCCAGTTTATTGCAGACGAACAGTTATTGGTGTGATCTTATTTCGAGTGATGCCATTGAAAACTGCTCATACGTGCTTGAAGCTTCTTTGACTAGTGCGGTTCAAGAGCTTTCGAAATTTGCAGGAGAGGACTTAGATGATTGGCGATGGGGAGATATCCAAAAAACATTTTATGTTCATATTCCATTTAGTCAAATGAAGGTCGTTGATCAATTGTTTGAACGAAGAGTAGGTAACGGTGGCTCGGTTAACTCAATAAATGTAGCAACAAGTTACTTTGATGAAAACGAAGGTTATGTTCAGGTATTTGGTGCTGGTTTTCGACAATTAATTGAAATGAGTCGAGATGAGCCCAAACATATATTTATGAACTCAACCGGTCAGTCTGGCCAAGTCGCGAGTCCTTATTATGACAATATGATTAAGTCTTTTAGAGATATTAAGTTTACAGAATTTTTTAATGAACAGTCGGAAATAAAAACAACAACAATTGATGTAAAGCAACCAAAAGGTGAAGCGCTATGAAGCTATTTAATACCTTTGCCCAGAAAGCCCCCAATCGAGTTTTTTTATCAATTGTTGTTGGTGCATTCGCAGGCGTGTGTTATTCCGCATTAATTCCTTTGGTATTATCAAGCATAAGTCCAAAAGAAGATAATCTGTCATCAACTGGAAATAATATCGAAAGCGTACTTTCGTTCGATGTGATTGATTACAAAATTGCTCTGCTTTATTTTATAACGTGCTTATTAATATTTTTTATGAGGAGTTTGTCCGAAATCGCTTTGGTGAGAGTGGCCATTGAAGTGACCAAAGATTTAAGAACTCGTTTTTATAATCAAATATCGGAAGCTCCTTTAGCAGCAATCGAAAAAATAGGGTCCGCAAAATTAATTGCATCGATTAATATTGATGTGCCCCGTGTTATAGCGGGTGCTCGTGCACTACCAGCGTTAATCATTAACTGTATCACTCTTGTCGGCATGCTTGCATTTTTGATGTATCTGAATACAAGTGTCTTTAATTTAGTCATGATTGCTATTTTTATTGGAATTGTTTGCTATCAAATTCCTATGATTATTGGTCGAAGAATATTTCTACAGTCAAGAGAAATACAAGACCAACTACAAGAGTCAATTCGTGGATTAATCTACGGCGCAAAAGAGCTTAAATTAGATAGTATTAAGCGAAAATCCTACTTCGAGAAGATTCTATTACCTCGTGAAGAAGCAATCTTAGGTAAGGAAAAGTCTGCACAAACCATTGTGAGAACCACAATGAGCTTTGGTGATCTAATCAGCTTTTTTGTAATTGGTGTAATTAGCTTTGTCTTTATTAACTATTACTCAATAAGTTCTGAGGAACTGTTGGGTGTTGTCATGGCGTTGTTGTACGTCACTGGTCCTATTGCTGTGCTTCTTAATGCAATTCCTATGCTCACAATTGCTACAGTGTCTTTTAAGAAGCTCAATCGATTACTTGCAGAGATTCCAAAAGAAGAGTACTCAAAGCAATTAGTAGCGGTTCCAGAGTGGGATAAGTTGTCGTTTAAAGCTGTAGAATACGAGTACCCAAGCGTAGACAATGAAAAAGGATTTCATGTAGGACCCTTGGATCTTACAATTTCAAAAGGTGAAGTGACCTTTATTGTTGGAGCGAATGGTTCCGGTAAGTCAACTTTAAGTAAGTTATTAACTTTACATTACTCTCCAATGGCTGGCTCTATTGTATTTGGGGAGCACAACGTAAATAGCGAGAATCTTAATAGTTATAGGCAATCTATCAGTGCTATTTATTCAGACTACCATTTGTTCGATAGAATACTAATCGATGTGGATGAAGGTATCGCATCAATCGCTCAGCAATATCTAGAAAAGTTTCATTTGTCTGAAAAGGTAACCATTGAAAATGGAAAGTTTTCAACAACGTCCTTATCGGATGGACAACGTAAACGTTTAGCACTCTTAGTGTCATTTTTAGAAGATAAAGAGCTTTACTTATTCGATGAGTGGGCGGCAGATCAAGATCCAGAGTTTAAAAATATTTTTTACACAGAAATACTTCCTGAGCTAAAAGCTAGAGATAAAGCGGTTATCGTCATCAGTCATGATGATCGCTATTTTAATGTAGCGGACAAAGTTCTAATCATGGAGCAAGGAAAGCTCATCACTAACAAGCGCAACACTCATAATCATCGATCAGAAGGCTCAAACGTAGCCGATCTTAGTTAGATTGAAATTGAAGAGTATCTGTTATGACTAGGGATATTAATAGCAATATGATGTCGTTGACTTTGTCGCAACAAGATATCTACTTTGACCAACTTCGAAATGGAGATAGCCCTCTATATAACATAGGAGGATATATTCAATTTGACGACTTAGATATTGAGCGGATGAAACAGGCACACCGCGATGTTGTCATGTTTGAAGATGCGTTTGGTATTCGAATTGTTACTCATCAAGATAGAGTTCTACAAAAACTATCAAATGATAGAGATTTTAATCTTGAAGTGGTGGATTTTGAGAATGAAGAGAATGCTCAAAAATTAGCAGAGAACTGGTTAAGAGATCTCTTCGAAACGCCTATTTATCAAGATAATACCGCTTTGTATCGTGCTTATATTCTAAAAGTTTCTAGTAAAGACATACGATACGTAGGAATGGCGCATCACCTAATGATGGATGGATGGGGGTTTGCAAATTGGGCGAGTCTGCTTTGCTCCAATTATTCTAAAGGTGATGGGAAAGGTAATTCGAATGATTCATCAAAGATATCAGGCTCTTGGCATAAAATAGTAGAGCGTGATAGAGATTATCAAATTGGTAAAAGATACTTGAAGGATCAAGCGTTTTGGGAGAGTTATATTGATGAGTTACCTGAAAAACCACTGACTCCAAAATGGAAATCTCAAACTCAATATTTTGAGCAGCGTAAAAGTGGGCGACATACAGTATCCATTTCGAACGAGTTACATAAAAGGCTTTCCGGCTTAGCAAATAGAAATAAGTTAACTGCAGCTCAAATTTACTTGTCGATTATTACGTATTATTTTGCACGTGCTTATGATCAGAATAAGATCACCATTGGTCTTCCCGTACATAATCGACGAGGAGCTTTTGAAAAAGAAGTCATTGGTGTTTTTACAAGTGTAAGTTTACTTTCAATTCCAGTTGAATGGGAAAAAAGCCTTTTTGATTTATGTCAAAATATCGTTAAGCAACAAAAAAGAACCTATCGTCACCAAAGATATCCTCTTGGGCAAGTCATAAAAAATGCCAAAACGGTTGGAGATCACCGTGCGTTGTACGATATCGATTTTAATTATCTGAGTTTGGATGCGCTAATTAATACCGGTTCGTTAGATGCTAATTTGGTCTATCTGAGTCACAATCATGATCAAACACCTATTACCTTTACTTTTTGGGAAACTCACAAAAATAAGCCAATTGAATTATTGATCGACTATAACTTCTCATATTTTAATAAAAGCGAGATTGAACAAATTGTTGAACGTTTGATGGGCGTTATCAATCAGGTGGTCGATAGTTTAGATGTTTCTTTAGAAAAACTAGAAATTCTTAGTAATTATGAGAAAAATCGATTACTTGAGTTTTCATTACCGTTAGGTAATAAAGAGTTTTCAGATGGTTCATTGCATCAGCTATTTGAAGAACAGGTAGAGGCAACTCCTGATGCGGTAGCTTTAACGTTTAAAGATCAATCATTAACTTATAAGCAGTTAAATGATCGTTCAGAAGATCTAGTACATTATTTCTCCAGACAAGTAAATTACCAGCCTGGTCAGTTAGTCGGTATTTGCTTGGATCGCTCGGTCGATTTGATGACAAGTCTTCTTGCTGTTTTGAAATCAGGATGCGCCTACGTGCCGATTGATCCTGAGCTTCCAGATCACTATATAAGTCAGCTGATTAGCGACTCGAAAGTTCGCTTTTTAGTAACATCGCCGCAGTTTGAAAGCAAGTTTTCAATCCATGATCTTAATGTGTTATTGGTAGATAATGGTAATTTGAGTTCTAGCACTTCGAAGCCTAAGGAATTCAAGAGTGATTTAAAATGGCAATATGAAAGTAATGCGCTGGCTTATGTTATTTATACCTCAGGAACTACGGGTAAACCGAAAGGCGTAATGGTTGAGCACCAGGCGATAAGAAACCATATCCTAAGCGTTATTGATTACTTCGATATTCAATCAAAGGATATAGTTTTTCAGCTGAATAGTTTCAGTTTTGATACTTTTATCGAACAAACATTCGCTGCTCTGGCATCTGGTGCGAAGCTGATTATCTCTAACGATAAGCTTTTGGACGAAGCAAGCTTTTTTGATGTATTGAATCGTCATGCAGTAACAATAACGGATGTAACGCCCGCCTACTTGTCTCAACTGCTCATGTCAAAATGGAAACAAAACTGGCAAAAAAGCTGCTTGAGAAAGTTGGTTGTTGGTGGTGATGTACTGAATGAACAAATTGTTGAGCGTTGGTTTAGTTACAAACCTGACGGTTGCCAACTTTACAATGCGTACGGACCGACTGAAGCAGTTATTTCTACTAGCTACCATCCAATTTCGAATTCAGATCTTTCCAAGGTAAGTATCGGGAAGGTTGTTGGGCATCGAAATGTTTATATTTTGGATCGTAAAAAAAGAATTTGTCCCTTAGGTATAAAAGGAGAGCTGTACATAACAGGTCCTTGTTTAGCTAAAGGCTACCTCCATGATGAGCAATTAACCCGAGCTAAATTCATTGAGAGTCCATTTAATAATGAACGAATGTATTGTTCAGGTGATTTAGCGTATTGGTCAGCGGATGGAGAACTTTACTTTTCCGATCGAAAAGATAATCAAGTGAAAGTAAGGGGGTTTCGAGTTGAACCGGAAGCAATTGCTTTTCATATTTCATCGCTTCCTGAAGTAACTCAATGTGAAGTAGTGGCATATGATATAGAGTCACCGAATACGTATTTGGTTGCTTATATCATTAAATCGAATGAAAAGCCTTTAAGCGATGAATCTCGCACTTTGTCCATACGAGAATCGTTAAAAGCGCTATTGCCCACTTACATGATGCCGAGTGGCTTTATTTACCTAGAGCAGTTTCCCTTAACTTCTAATGGAAAAATCGACAAACAACGATTGCCAAAACTGACAAAAACTCAGTCGACTGTAAATGTTCGCACGCCTTCTAATGAATTGGAAAGAAATGTTGTTGAAATATGTGCGGAGCTATTAGGTTGCGAATCAACAGCAATCGATTTAAACGATACCTTTTTTAATCTAGGTGGACACTCTATATTGGCAATGCAACTGGTCGCAATAATTAATGAGCGACTTTTTTCGAGCATCACTCTAAGACATGTTTTTGAATCAAAGAGTTTGTTGCATTTAATTGATGAAATTCAAAAACATCAAACAAATGCTGTTTCTCCGCAGATTCCCAGAAACTTAGAAAGAGAACATTTACCACTTTCTTTCTCTCAGATGAGACTTTGGCTGATTGACCAGTTTAATGGGAGTCAATCATATAATATGCCGGGCGCATTTTACGTTGATGGCAACTTTAATGTAGAGATCGCAGAAAGTGCAATTCGGATAATCATAGAGCGGCATGATGTATTACGAACTTATTACGTTGCTCAAACTTCAGGCCCAGTGCAAGTTATTCGGGATTCATATGATTTTTCAATTGACCTTCAAACGGTAACATTAGGTGCTAATGCTGATATTCAAAAAGAATTTCGAACAATTGTAGCTGAAGAAAGTAAAAAACCGTTTAATTTATCAAAAGATTTAATGGTTCGCGCAACGCTGTTTCAAGCAGACAATAATGGTAATAAGGAAACAGCTCGAGATGTCTTCTTAATTTGTTTGCATCATATTGCCGCTGATGGGTGGTCGGTAAACTGTTTTATTCAAGAGTTTGTTACACTTTACCAAGCCATTGCAACTCGTAGCACTTATAAGCTACCCGATTTACCCATTCGATATTCTGACTATGCGATTTGGGAGAGAGAGCTATCCGTAAATAAATCGATTGAAAAATCGTTTCAATATTGGGAAAAAAAGCTTGAGGGTTCACCCAAAGTTCATCGTTTACCACTCGATTATCCGCGACATAATAACGAAGTTAAATGGGCTGAGTCACACGTCGTTACGATTTCCTCGACTTTGTCCAACAAGCTTAAATCACTCCTATCAGAGATAGGAAATGTTCACAATACAACGGTGACAATGTTTTCTCTATTGCACGCCGTTCTTGCATTGGTAGTCTCTCGGCATTCTAATGCAAACGATGTTGTTATAGGAACGCCTGTTGCGAATCGGTCAAAAGCCGAGTTGAGTTCGATGATCGGCTTTTTTGTGAATACGTTGGCGTTAAGAACCCATGTACAAAATCAAAAGTTCTTCGAATATTTACTTGATGTTCAGAAGGATGTTCGTGATGCATTAGCGCATCAAAATGTTCCATTTGAGCAATTAATTGAGCGATTAGGTATCCAGCCTTCGCAAACTGTAACGCCTTTGGTTCAAATATTATTTACGATGAATGATAAAGCGTTAAGTAAATTAAGTTTGCCCGAAGCCTCTTTAACGCTCATGAATGGCCTTCCTAGTGGTTTAAAGTTTGACTTAGAGATTACTGCCGAACCGGGTGCTACTAAAGCGGGTGATGAAGAAATCAGCTTGGTCTGGACTTATAATCCTTCACTGTTTAATAAAAAGACAATCAGTAGGCTTGCTCAGCACATGATCAATGGGTTAGAGGCTGTTTGTGAGTCGTCTGAAAAGCCAGTTTCTGAAATCAATATATTATCAGAAAGTGAGTTTCACTATTTATCACACTCATTGAATGATACCTATCAGGAGTTTCCTTCAAACGTTTTAATACATCAACTGTTTGAAGCTCAAGCTGAAAAACATTCTGATTGTATTGCGTTAGAGTGGCAAAACAAATCAGTGACTTATAGAGATCTGAACACACAAGCAAATCGATTGGCGCATTATTTAATTCACAAATATAAGGTTGTTTCGGGAGAGCTTGTAGGGATTTGTTTGGAGCGTTCAATTGATTCCGTAGTGAGTATATTAGCTGTTTTGAAAGCCGGTTGTGCTTATGTGCCACTCGATCCTGGATATCCAAAATCTCGATTAGAATTTATTGTTAAAAATGCTGATTTAAATTTGCTCATCACAAGTAACGATGTGATGGAACCTTTGAAGTTGAATTGCTGTGAACAATTAATATTGGATGATTCTAATACGATTGAATACGTGAAGAAAATGGATATTGGTAACGTACCAATCCGTGGCTCAGCAGATGATTTGGCATATGTAATTTACACCTCTGGCTCAACCGGAAAACCGAAAGGCGTTGCAATTCGACATAGAAATACTACGGCAATGCTTCACTGGGCACGAGCAACTTACTCGGATCAGGAGCTTGATCGAGTTTTAGCTTCTACATCATTTAACTTTGATTTATCAATATTCGAATTATTTGTACCACTGTGTTTTGGATTTCGCTGTGTTCTGGTAAGTAATGCGTTGGCACTGTTGGAGAAATCCTTTAATGTCAGTTTAATTAATACGGTCCCGTCTGCAATTCGGGTGCTAATTGATCAATGCGGCATACCAGATACGGTACAGGTCGTCAATTTAGCAGGAGAACCGCTGGCACAAAATATTGTTAACAACCTGTTGGAAAATAAACTTTGCCAAAAAGTGTTTAATCTTTATGGACCATCAGAAGACACGACGTATTCAACTTTTGCTTGCTTCGAAAAAGTCATAGAACAAGCTCCTACTATTGGAAAAGTGATTAGTAATACAAAAGCTTATTTACTTACGGCTGATCGTGCGTTGGTGCCATTTGGTTGTATTGGTGAGCTTTATTTAGGCGGTGAAGGCGTTTCAGCAGGTTATATTAACCAACCGAGTCTTACAAATGATCGGTTTATAAGTAACCCTTTTGGTTCGGGAACTCTTTATAAAACAGGAGACTTGGTTCGGTACACTGAGTCAGGTGAGCTTGAGTTTCATGGAAGAATAGATGATCAGGTAAAAATTCGCGGTTTTCGTATAGAGCCTGGTGAAATAGAGCAGTTTTTGAATCAGCAAAAGGGCGTTTTAGAAAGTAAAGTATTGGTTCATCAAGAGCGGCTATTGGGTTATGTTCGAGCTCAACACGCCTCAAACACTTTGATTGACGAGCTCCATACAGCATTAAGAAACCAATTTCCTGATTATATGCAGTTGCAATCTCTTGTTTGTCTAGACGAATGGCCGTTAACACCAAATGGGAAAATTGATAAAGCGGCGTTACCAGCCCTTACTCAAATTAAACCTGAACAAGTATTATTACCTAAAACGGAACTTGAAAACAAATTATGGACCATATGGAAAGACGTCCTAAGCCTTGAAACATTGTGTGTCAATGCGAATTTTTTTGAACTCGGTGGGCACTCTTTATCAATGGCTAAAATGATATTTAAACTTAAAGAATTGCACCGTATATCGGTAACTTTTGCCGATGTTTTTAATGCTCCGAGTGTAAGTGAGCTTGCTAAACTGATTTCCCAGAAGTCGTTGGATGAGTACATAGAGATTACAGCGATGCCGGAAGGAGTGAAAGCTGAACTATCGTACAGTCAGTATCGCTTTTGGTTTACAGAAAATTTAGAGCAACAGTCATACGAAAATAATATTCCAATTGGAATTAAGCTATTTGGAAAAGTTGATGAAAATGTATTAGAGCGAGCTATTAATCTATTAATTGAGCGTCATGCAATCTTGCGCACTCGTTTTCATATTGAGCAAGACATTCCAATTCAGCAGGTCTCGGCGTCATTTAAATTGAAGTTAAGCTACGTTGACTTGATTCATTTAGGAGAAGAAAAGAAAAATAATGAAGCAAAACTGTTAGCGGATAATCATGGAAAGATGCTGTTTGATATTACGCGACTGCCTTTGCTGGCTGCCATGCTTGTGCGTCATGATGATAATGCGTTCACACTTCACTTGAACTTTCATCACATTATTATTGATGGGTGGTCGATTGCACTTTTTGTTGATGAGTTATTCCGTACCTACGAAGGCCTATTGAATCAAAGAGTGTTTAAACCAGATGAATTGTCCTTAACGTTTAGCGATTTTTCACATTGGCAAAGGCAATTTGTCGGTTCCGCTAAAGCGAGATCTCATGAGTCATTTTGGAGAGAATATTTACAGGGTTGTTCCGAATCGCTTTTATTGCCATTCCAAAAAGCTCACGATTCCAGGCCCTCAGAAAAAGCGACAAGTGTTCAAGCGCAAATTGATAAACCGACAAGAGATGCACTGGTAGAACTTGCGCAACAGTCAAAAGGCAGTTTGTTTAATGTTATTCACAGTGCGTTAGTTTTATTACTTAGCCGATTAACTGGTGAAGAAGACTTTAATATTGGTATTCCAGTAGCGGGTAGAATATTTGCTGAAATGAAAAATGTTTTGGGACCTTTCCTGAACAATTTGCCCGTTCGTTCGGTAGTCGATTCTTCCGTTAACTTTTCTACTTTACTAGAAAATCAAATAAAGAATATTAGTTCAGTTTTATCACATCAGGAATTGCCATTCGAACGAATTTTAGAAGTATCAGGTGCGTCTCGCAGGCCTGGTACAACACCTTTATTCCAAGTATTTTTAAATATGCTGAACCTGCCTTCGGTTGACAACGTTCAAGGATCGTTGAAACTGGCAATGGATGATATCGTAGAAACTGGACATCATTTTAATCTATCGTTTTACGTCACCGATCAAGTAGAGAGGATTAGCATATCCTGTACCTATAATAATACGGTATTGACTCAAAGGGCCGTTGAATTAATGCTAGAGCAATTTATTCAATTGCTAAGTCAAATTTCAAAAGGTGATAAACCAGGGTTATCTTACTCGTTAAAAACTCCAAAAGCAGTTTTACCTGATTTAACAAAACCATTACAAAGGTACTGGCAAGGACCGGTCCATCAATTTGTTGAAAATAAATTAGTCAATAATCCGGAGAGTATAGCGTTAGTATATAAGGGATGCCATCGAACCTACTATGAATTAAATTTTGCAGCGAATAAAATCGCTTATCAGCTAAAGGAGCTCAATGTTGGTAAAGGCGATGTTGTTGCGATTGTTGCTCAACGGTCAGATACATTGGTTGCTGCAACGCTTGCGGTGTTAAAAGTGGGTGCCGCTTTTATGATGTTATCGAGTAAAGTGCCCACTGAACGAACATTAATGCAGCTAAAAGAAGTAACACCAGCGTGCGTCATCGAATTAGATAATAACTCATCTCTTGAGTCGGACATAAGTTCCTTTCTAGGACTGTCAAATGTTTCAATTTTAAACGTTGACTCTCATTGCTTTAGTATTAACGCCGAGTCAAACCTAGTATTAGAACCCTGTCTTGTAGGGCCAGATGATGTCGCTTGTATCACCTTTACTTCCGGCACTTCTGGTGTGCCTAAAGCGGTTATGGGACGTCATAGCTCATTAACTATTTTCCACGATTGGATGGCTGAAAGGTTTGGTTTATCTGACTGCGATCGATTTGGAATGTTGTCGGGATTAGTTCATGATCCTTTGCAGCGTGACATGTTCACGCCGCTTTGTTTAGGCGCTTGCTTGTGTATTCCGGAAGAAGATGTCTTGCACTCTGAACAAATTAGACCCTGGCTTCAGGAACATAAAGTGTCGATATTGCATTTAACTCCCAGTTTAGGGTCGATGTTGTCCAATATTGAAAGTGATGCTCTATCTTCATTGAAGATTGGTTTTTTCGTTGGTGAAGCACTCACAACTACGCATATTCAATCTTTTAAGTTGTTTGCTCCAAATATGAGCATAATTAATTTATATGGCTCAACCGAAACAAGTCGAGCAGTTAGTTATTATCCTGTCAGTTCAGAGTACAACATATTTGAGCACCGCATTGTACCTGTTGGTCAAGGTATCGACGGCGTTCAATTAATCATTTTAAATGATTATGGACTGGAGTGTGGTATTGGTGAAATAGGTCAAATAGGTATAAGAAGTCCATACTTATCGTTAGGGTATAAAAACTGCCAAACTTCAAATAAAAAGAGTTTTGTTCGTAATCAGTTGGCTAAAAGCGATGACGACATTATTTATTTAACAGGCGACCGTGGTCGTTATCGTTTAGATGGAAATGTGGAATGTTTAGGGCGACTTGATAACCAAGTTAAAATTCGAGGTTTTCGAGTAGAGTTATCTGAAATTGAGCTTGCTCTGGAGTCTATTGAAGATATATCGAAAGCCCTTGTTCAACTGCAAGTTATCGATGGGCATCCACAAGTTGTTGCGTATCTTGTATTGAGTGACGTTATCAACTCGACGTTGGACAAAAAATTAGTTAAAAAACATCTAAAGCAGATTTTGCCTGACTATATGGTTCCTACCTATTTCGTTACATTAGATAGTATTCCTCTTACCGAAAATGGAAAAGTAAATGTTAAAGCGTTATTGACACCCAATAACGAACATCGGCTTATTGAATTCGTTTCCGCTGAATTCGAAATTGAGCATCAGTTGACCCAGATTTGGGCTACCTTTTTAAATCTGAATCCAGAGTCTATTAGCGTTGAAGCGGACTTTTTCGAGTTAGGCGGTCATTCACTACTTACAACACCATTACTTCAAAAAATTAGAGAGCGATACGACGTATCTATTGATTACAAAACATTTTTTACTGACAGTAGTATTCGTAAAATATCAGAGATTATTGAAAGTTCTATGTTAGTAAAGAAAGTAGTCGTATCAAAGAAGAAAGCAAAAAAACAAATTGTTATTTAAATGGAGATTATTATGGGGTTTGACGATTTACTTAAGAATAATCAATACTATTCATCGACTTATGCCGAGCTCGCTAAGCTATTGGAGTTGCATAAAGATTACCGTCAACAGTCTCTTAATTGCCGTACAGATAATGTTGTTCCTTTTATGCATAACCATGACGAAGAACACCTTACGAGTCCATGGCCCTGTATTATTGATAAGAAGTGCTTAGCACAAATAGAAGCCTTTATTCAGTTCGTTCCAGATGTGATGTACAAAGCATTAAGGTTTTTACATGATCAAGGCGAAGAACCATTTTGTAACTATTTAAACGTCTCTCCACTCGTATATGAAATGTTTGCTCAATATCATTACGACAGAGAAGCATTACCTATTCGATATGATGCCATTGTCGAAAATGACTGTTTTAAAATGCTGGAAGTTAACTGTGGTGCATCTTTAGGTGGTTGGCAGTTCGATTGGCTTTATAAAGAATCGCTAGAAGCGGTTAACCAGTTAAATGGTAATGCTAATTGGAACCTAAAGCATCGTGATGTACTCACCTATACATTTAAGTCCATAAGTCGCGCTATTTCTTGTCTTAAATCGGATAACGTGAGAGGAAATGTTTTATTTGTTTTAACGGGCAGTCCAGAACCACTTCTTAGGAATATGGAAGAAGAGTTTCAAAAAGTATATGACAAAGTCCGACCGCATTATTTTTCACAAGGCAAGGTAACGTTTATATCAGACTACAACAAATTTGAAATTTCAAATGACGGTTTGGTTTTATGTAATGGAGCCGTGCAAGATGCAGTATTGCTCTTAGTCGAAGAGGGCGGTGAGATTCCTGAAAATGTCTATTGTCGTGTTCAGTCTGCATCTCTAAAAAAACAATTTTATTATGGGGATGATCTTAATTTTGGACTAATGGGGAATAAGCTGAATTTTGCTTTATTGCATAAAACAGAAGTACAAAAGATGCTTACGGATGACGAGAGAGAAAACGTTAATAGGTACATACCTTGGACTGCAAAACTTAACACGAAAGAAACATTGAATTGGAATGGCTCTGAATATGATGTACTTACATTATTAAGAGAGTTTCAAAATCAATTGGTACTTAAAAAATCGCACTCGATGCAAGGGAAAGATGTTGTTGTAGGTCGTTCATGTACTAGCGAAGAATGGATGGAAGAAATAGAGAACTACCAAAACGATAATGATTGGATGATTCAACAATACTGCACACCTGACTTGGTATTAGGAGCCGACCCCATCAATGGCTTCTCCAGTTACCGGATGGTATGGGGGATTTTTTCTCTAGCTGGGATATACGGAGGTGGTTTTTTGCGCGGTGTGTGTGCAGAAAGTAAGTCTACGGTAATTAACTCGGCGACTGGTGCGGTCGAGTTTTTCATCTTTGAAGAACAACAGCATAAAAACAAAATTACTCTTTAGTTGAGACAGATTCATGAATATTGAAACAATAATTAGAAAATGTGTAGAAGAAGGTGTCGAGTTAAATTCGCAGGAAGGTCAACTCGAAGTGTTATTTGATACGATGCCTGGGGATGAACTTCTTGGTTTGCTAAAGGCATATAAGCAGGAACTAATTCAATTTATAGAAAATCAACAACTTGAATTAGAAAGCAATAAGCCAATTCTTCGTCTTAATGCGAAAAATGCGCCACTTTCGTTTTCTCAAAAACGACTGTGGATTATTGATCAAATTCATGAAGGCAGTTCCGAATACAACATGCCATCAGTACTTAAAATTGAAGGAAGCTTTGCTCCAGCTTTGGCGGAGAAAGCTATATCGGAAATTATTCATCGTCATGAGGTATTAAGGACTGTTTATATTGAGTCGGGTGGTGAACCTAGACAAGTGATTTTAGAGGACTTTAACTTTTCCTTGGAGGAAAGAGACTTTTCACACTTCTCAAAAGAAGAGCAGCAACGAAAAGTAAGCCAGTTAATTAAAGCAGAACAACATCATGCTTTTAGTTTGTCAACTGATTTATTAATACGGGCGGTATATGTAGAAATTTCTAAACAATCAACGAAGCAACAAGGTATTCTATTATTTAATATGCATCATATTGCTTCGGACGGGTGGTCACTGCATATTTTAATAAAAGAGTTCGTGACAATCTACCAAGCCCTTTTAGAAAAAAGTGAGCACAATCTCGAAGCTTTAAATATTCAATATTCTGACTACGCGCAATGGCAGAACGAACGTGTCGAAAGTTCATTGGTTGAAAAGCAGTTTGAATTTTGGGATAAACAACTTGAGGATGTACCTACTTTACACAGTATTCCACTTGATTTCCCACGTGATAAAAATGCAAATAAAATTAGTGCTAGAGTAGAAAAGAACTTTTCTACAGCGATAAGTCAATCGATTAAAGCCGTAGCTCAAAATAATGATGTCAGTGTCTTTATGTTACTGCATGCCGTTTTAGGTCTGGTTATTTCACGCCACAGTAACAGCCAAGATATCGTTCTTGGTACACCAATCGCAAATCGAATACGGCCGGAAGTGGAGTCATTGATAGGGTTCTTTGTAAATACCTTGGTGCTACGGACGCAAACATCTTATTCGACTTTTAAAGAATATTTAAGTCATATAAAAACAGTTAATCTTGATGCGCAAGCAAACGCTGACGTTCCCTTTGAGCAGCTCGTAGTACGTAATAATATACCTAGGGATAATTTGTATTCGCCATTGTTTCAAATAATGCTTACATCGAATATAACGGATACTCGAGAGCTCAAGCTACCTAATATGACATTGACTCCTTTGGATGATTTCGAGAGAAAAGCGAAATGTGATTTAGAGGTTGTCGTTAAGGAAGGGGACGAAACACTTTCTGTTGACTGGATTTTTGACACGAGTTTATTCACTGAGTCCCACATTCGTCAAATGAGTGATCATTTTGAAAGGATCTTAGATGGAGTCATAAAAGATCCAAGTGCCTCTTTAAATTCATTGTCAATGCTTTCGAAAGAAGAAGAGCAGAGTTTGTTCAACTTAAACCATACTCAAGCGAGCTTTCCATCCGACCAATTCATACATCAATTTTTTGAGCAGCAGGTAAACCTCAATCCGAATGCTATCGCGGTATCTATTGAAGGTACTTCCTATACCTATGATGAGGTAAATACACGGGCTAATCGATTAGCTGGTTATCTTCGAGAATGTGGCGCAGTTAATAATAGTTTGGTTGGTTTATGCACAGAGCGTTCATTGGAAATGGTTGTGGGCATTTTGGGAATATTGAAAGCAGGTGCTGCTTATGTACCAATGGATCCTGACTACCCGCGAACTCGACTTGATTACATTGTCGAAGATACTCAATTAGAAATACTACTGATACAAAAGCATCTTCGAGACCGAGTACCGAGCAACAATTCTGTGAATATTATTGAGCTTAACGCTTCGAGCGACTGGCTTAATCAGTATAGCGAAGAGAATCCTGATTTACTTACAGAACAAAGTACAAACTCTTTGGCGTATGTTATTTACACATCCGGCTCTACGGGACAACCTAAAGGCGTAATGATTGAACATCAAGCATTGGTTAATCGTATTGATTGGATGCAAAAAAGCTATCAATTAAGTACAAACGATAAAGTCTTACAAAAAACACCTTACAGTTTCGATGTATCTGTTTGGGAGTTTTTATGGACCTTAAGTTACGGTGCACAGTTAGTGATGGCAAAACCAAATGGACATAAAGATCCTGAGTATCTTTATCATTTGATTGAGCAAGAAAAAATTACGGTAATGCATTTTGTACCTTCAATGCTCGCTGCTTACCTGTCACACCCCAATATTGGTTTTTCTGACTCGGTCAGATTAATTGTGTGCAGTGGAGAAGCGCTAGGGGTTTCAGAAGTTCAACGATTGAGTCAAATGGCTCCCCATGTTTCATTACAAAACTTATATGGGCCAACGGAAGCGGCTATCGATGTGAGTTATTACGATTGTGCGAAGCTTGGTGACTCTAAAACGGTACCAATTGGACGTCCTATTCAGAATATTCAGTTGTATGTGTTAGACAGCAACTTGAATCTTTGTCCTCAAGGTGTTGCCGGTGAATTGCATATAGGAGGCGTCGGATTAGCGCGTGGCTATCTAAACCGGAATGATTTAACCGCTGAAAAATTCATTTTAAACCCATTCAGTTCTTCACCAGAAGAACGATTATACAAAACGGGTGACCGAGTTCGATACCGAGCAGATGGTGAGTTGGAGTATCTCGAGCGACTCGATCATCAAGTTAAAATTCGAGGGTTTCGTATAGAGCTTGGTGAAATAGAGCAAAGTTTAAGGTCTATTGAAGGCATTGATGATGCTGTTGTTTTAGCCATCGGTGAGTCTAACCAAAAGAAGCTCATTGCTTATGTGTGCGGAAGTGGCCAACAAAACGATATTCTCGGAAAATTAAGAGAAACACTTCCCGAATTTATGGTACCCGCTGCCGTTCAGTTTTTAGAATCTTTTCCGCTAACAGCGAATGGAAAACTCAATAAAAGTGCGTTGCCTGCTGTTGATTTTAATGATCAAGCTAAAGAGAGTTACATTGCGCCTGTCACTCATGTTGAAAAAACGTTGGTTTCAATTTGGCAAGATTTGTTAGGTATAAATCGTATCGGGATAAACGATAACTTTTTTGCATTGGGTGGAGATTCTATTCTATCCATACAGGCGGTATCGAGGGCGGCTAAAGCGGGGCTTCACTTTAGTACTCGACAAATGTTTGAGTACCAAAGTATTTCAGAACTGTCGCGTCATGTGAGCGAATCTAAAGCAATAGAAATTGACCAATCCGCTAGTGAAGGCGAGCTTCCGCTTTTACCTATTCAACAAGCATTTTTGGATTCGGGACAAACTCGGCATCATTTTAATCAAGCGGTGATGCTCGATGTGCCCAATTCGATGACATTCGGAAAACTAAAACAAATGTTAATGCAAATTGTAACGCGACATGATGCATTGCGATTAAGTGTAAACAAAGACAACAAAGCGGTATTCGAGCCCTGTGATGAAGTAAGAATGGCGCAGTATTTAGTACATCATACCATTGAACAGTTAGACGAAGCTTTAATAACCTCATTTGCCAATGACGTTCAGAAAAGTTTGAATATCGATAATGGCTTGATTATGAAATTGGCCTTGATTGAGTCACCAGAAGGTAAGCGAGTACTATGGGTGATTCATCATCTTGCGGTTGATGGCGTTTCTTGGCGAGTCTTATTAGAAGACTTTATGATGTTATGGCAACAGTTGCACAGTGGAATTAATCTTTCTTTACCCCCCAAAACCACGTCACTGCAAACCTGGGGTAGGTTTTTACACGAGTACGCTAAAAGCAAAGATGTACGAAATGAGTTACCGTTCTGGCAGCAGCAAATAGAAAGTATTCAACCACTCTCAAATGATGGTCACTCAGAAAAGTCAGGTAAACGTGCGCATTATTTAATTGAGTGGTCTGAGTCGACGACTCAACAGTTTTTGATGGAAGCTGGAAAAACGTATCGACTACAAACGAATGAACTATTGTTAGCCATGCTCGTACTTGGGTTTAAGCAATGGCGAGGGTTAGAGCAAATCACATTATTAATGGAGAGCCATGGTCGAGAAGCTCTCAATGAACACTTTGACTTAAGTCAGACGGTGGGATGGTTCACCGCAACGTATCCATTAACATTGAGAGCTAGTGAAAGCTCACTGAACTCACTCATTAAATCAGTTAAAGAGCAATGTCGAAGTGTTCCTAAAGGTGGGATCAGCTTCGGGCTTTTGAAAGAGTTCGCGCAGGAAGCGTCTTTAATGCAAGCGCACCCAGAAATCATGTTTAATTACTTAGGGCAATTTGACCAGGTTGTTCAAGAGCAGCAAGAATTTGGATTTGCGAAAGAATCATCGGGATATGATATTGGTGCAGGTTATCAACCTAATGAGGCCGTTTTATTTAACGGCATGATCGTGAATGGTTGTTTAAAATTTGAATTAAATTATGACCAGGGTGTGTTATCAGAAGAGTCGGCAAAAGACTTAGCTTCATGCATTGAATCGTCGTTGAGTAGCATTATCAAGCATTGCTTAAGTGAAGAGGCAGGTGGCTTAACGCCAAGCGATGTTCCGTTGGCCGGTATTTCACAATCTTCTTTGGATGCTTTAGCGCTTCGCTTTACCATCGAAGATGTATACCCAGCCACTGGCATGCAAGTAGGTTTGTTGTATCACAGTGAACTGTCATCCTCCGCTTATGTTAATCAAATGCTCATCCAATTAAGCAATTTAAATACAGAGGCATTTAAAAAGGCTTGGCAAGCCGTTATAGAGCGTTACGACATATTAAAAACCGCATTTACTTTAATGGAGTCTCGTTATTACCAAGTTGTTACCGAAGCACACCTAGATTGGGCAGAATACGACTTGAGCGAAATGAGCGCAGAACTTCAATTGGAGTATATTCAACAAGCTCAAAATGAAGATAAAGCGCGTGGATTCGATATTCAACGAGCGCCTTTGATGCGTTTACAGTTATTTAAGCTAGGAAGTGCGTCCTACCAATTGCTTTGGTCCCATCATCATGCGTTATGGGATGGTTGGTGTAATGCCCTTTTATTTAAAGAAGTGATTCAACATTACCAGGGATTTGTATCGGATAAGGCATTGGCCTTACCTCCGGCGCCTCAGTTCAAACAATACATTGAGTGGTTACAAAAGCAAGATATTAGTGCGGCAGAATCCTATTGGGCTGAATATTTAAGTAGCGTTGAAAACGCGACCCAGTTTCCACGAGCGTCGTCGAATATCTTACCTGAAACAAATAAAACAACATTGACATTAGAAGCAAGTGTATCGAAACAGATCGCTGATTTAGCAACAACTCATCGATGTACATTAAATACTATTATGCAAGCGGCATGGGGCTTTTTGCTGTCTTGTTACACTGGCCAACAATCGGTAACATTTGGAACGGTAGTTTCTGGGCGACCTGCGGATTTGCCACAATCCGAAGAGATGGTCGGATTATTTATTAATACACTACCTGTCATCGTTTCTGTTTCCGAACAATGCACTCTTTCAGATTGGTTAACCGATATACATAAAAGACACGTTATTTCGGACAGTTACAACTATTTACCGTTTCACGATATTCAAAGTTGTGGACAATTTCGTGAAATGTTTGATTCGCTTGTTGTGTTCGAAAATTATCCCGTTGATAAAGCGATCAATCATCAATTGGATGACTCACAATTATCGGTGAATCATGCGGAGTACTTTGAAGAAACTAACTTTGGGTTAACGCTTCAAATTCATGCTGAAGAACTGATTCGTTTTGACTTAACGGCTAAAGGCGGACTTTATTCGAAAGAGTTAATCGACAGTCTTTTGCCCCATCTACAGCGCATTCTTGAGGCCATGCTTTCAATAAAGTGGATAAATGAGATTTCGATGCTGTCAGAAGACGAGCAACGTTATCAATTGGAAACGCTGAACGACACAGCGGCCGATTACCCATCGGAGCAATTGATCCACGAACTGTTTGAACAGCAAGTGAAGAAAACACCCGATGCGATTGCGGTTCGTTTTGATAATCAAACGCTCAGCTATGCGGAGTTGAATGCTGCGGCGAATCGAGTGGCGCATTACCTGCGCGAGCAAGGGATTGTTGCCGACCGTTTGGTGGGATTGTGCGTTGAGCGTTCCATGGAAATGGTGGTAGGGCTGTTGGGGATATTAAAAGCGGGCGGCGCTTACGTGCCACTGGATCCGAATTATCCTGCGGGACGATTGCAGTACTTGTTGGACGACACCGAGTTAACGGTGGTGTTAACACAATCTTCTTTGAAGTCACGATTTTCAGAACATTTATCGTTAACCCTTTGTGTATTAGACGATGAAACGTTTGCGCATGGCTCCGAACAAAACCCAGAACGTTTGCCTCAACAAAACGCGCGCAACTTGGCGTATGTGATTTACACCTCGGGCTCCACCGGCCAACCGAAAGGCGTGATGATTGAACATCGTAATACGGTGGCATTGCTGCACTGGAGTCACCACGCTTTTTCAAAAGAAGAGCTTTCACGTGTCTTGGCGAGTACGTCATTGAACTTTGACTTGTCGGTGTTTGAATTGCTCGCACCGCTCACCCAAGGTAGCGAATGCGTGGTGGTGAAAGACGCTTTGTCGCTGATAGAGCAGCCGGTTGATGTCACACTTATCAACACAGTTCCTTCGGCGATTTCTGCATTACTTCAACAGAATGCGATACCTCAGGGTGTCAAAGTGATTAACTTGGCGGGAGAGCCGTTGCCGGGAGCTTTGTTGAATCAACTATTAAACGACGGTGTGTGTGAGCGGGTGTGTAATTTGTACGGTCCATCGGAAGACACAACGTACTCGACCTGGCAATCGTTTGATGAAGCCATTGAAGGCGTACCGAGTATCGGTCGAGTGATAGCGAACAGCGAAGCTTATGTGTTGTCGGAGCAACGTGAGTTATTGCCGTTAGGTGCGGTGGGTGAATTGTATTTGGGTGGTGCCGGTTTAACACGAGGATATTGGAAACGGGATGAACTGACAGCAGAGCGTTATGTGTCGCACCCATTTAAAGCAGGCGAACGACTGTACAAAACCGGAGACCGAGTCCGTTATTTACCGAACGGAGAACTGGCGTTTTTAGGGCGAGCGGATGAACAGGTGAAGTTGCGAGGGTTTCGCATTGAGTTAGGCGAAATCGAACATCAATTAAGACGGCAAGCGGGAGTCGAACAAGCCGTGGTGATGGTCAAGGAAGAACGTCTGATAAGTTATGTGGTGTTGTCGGATGAAGGGCTAACGGTTGATGTTCTCAGCGATGCACTCAAAAACGAATTACCAGATTATATGGTGCCCACATTTATCAAAGTGTTGGACGCAATGCCGTTAACTCCCAATGGCAAAATAGATAAGCGTGCGTTACCGGAAATCGACGATGATTTATCGGCAGAATACGTTGCTCCGGAGAGTGACACGGAACACGCATTAGTGGCTATTTGGGCAAGTTTATTAAAAAGAAACCCCGATTCTTTAAGTGTTATGGCCAACTTTTTTGAGCTGGGCGGACATTCTATTTTGGGAATTCAGTTAGCCGGTAAAATAAACAGTTATTTTGAAATCGATATATCTGTAAAAGCCGTTTTTGAGCAAGCTAATTTGCAAACATTGGCTCAATACATTGATAAATTAATTCAGCCGGATGCCGAAGATATTCTTGCTGCTGAGCAGTTAGTTGAAGATATGTCTGACGAAGAAGTTGCGCAGTTGCTCGCTCAACTTTCTGATGGTGACTTACAGGCACTGGAAGATTAAAAAATAAAGTTAAGGTTTAGGTGATCATATGAACAGCTCGTTAAATAGGGAACAATTAGTTAAGCTTCTTGCCCAAAAAAACCGACAAAAGAAAACTGCAGATCGTGAAACCATAAAACCATTTGAGCGCAATGGTAAGGCTATACCATTGTCGTTTGCTCAGCAACGACTGTGGCTCATCGACAAAATGGAGGGCGGTAGTCCACAATACAACATGCCACTTGCATTGAGTATTGAGGGGGCTTTAGATATTCAAGTCGCTGAAAGCGTTATGATTCAACTTATTCAAAGACATGAACCATTAAGGACTGTATTTAAGGAAGATCAGGATGGTGCATTTCAACACATTAAAGAGTCGTTTGATTTTGAAATTCACATAGAAGACTTTCGAACGCTGCGTTCAAAAGATTGCGACAACCATATTCATTCACTCATTGAGAGCGAAGCAAAAAAGCCTTTTGACTTATCGTCTGACCTACTGGTTCGAGTGACCTATTTATGGCTATCAGGAGAAGGTGAGGATCAAAAAGGAGTGTTGCTCTTTAATACACATCACATTGTATCGGATGCATGGTCGTTGGATATAATGGTTAAAGAGTTTGCTGTACTTTACCAAGCTTTACGAAACGCCCAAAGTATCGAGCTAGAGCCTTTACCCATTCAGTATGCGGACTACGCTTATTGGCAGCGTGAAAAATTACAAGGAGAGCGTCTAGAACGTCAAAAGCAATACTGGCAACAACATCTCATTGATGTACCTGTGCAGCACAGTTTGCCGTTGGATTTTGTACGCCCAGAATCAAAACAACATCGAGGCGAAGCTGTTCATTTGGATTTATCAAAATCATTAAGTCAGACTTTGTTATCGATTGCGCGACAATATAAAGTTACACCTTTTATTTTGCTTCACGCGGCAATTAGTCTTGTAATTGCTCGTTTCAGTAATCAGCACGATATTGTATTAGGTACATCGGTCGCGAATCGTAAACAACCAGAACTTGAGTCGCTCATTGGTTTTTTTGTAAATACTTTAGTGTTGCGTGTTAATACCGAGTACGACAGCTTTGCTGATTATATTTCACATGTTAGACAAGTAAATCTGGATGCTCAAGCGAATCCGGATGTGCCATTCGAACAGTTAGTAGAAATGTGTAAAGTGCCAAGAAGCAATCAATACACACCGCTATTCCAGATAATGTTTTTTATGAACACGACTGAAATGAGCGAACTTAATTTACCCGGCCTTTCAATTAACCAATACGGTAACACTCAAGTCAGCGCGCGTTTTGACTTAACATTAACTGGACAGTTGGAAGAGACGGGGGGGCGTATCACCTGGATTTTTGATACCTCATTGTTCAAACGTGAACGTATTTCAGCAATGAGCCAGAGCTTATTGCGTTTACTTGAGGGAATTGCTGATAACCCCGAAAGTCGACTAGAGCAATTGAGCATGTTGTCGAAGCAAGAACAACATTATTTGTTAGATCAATTGAATGAGACAACTGCTGAATTTCCAAAGGAAATGTTAATTCACGAGGTTTTTGAAGAACAAGTAAAAGCGAATCCCGATGCATTAGCTGTTCTTTGTGGCGATCAAAAAATAACCTACCAGGCGTTAAATACTGCATCAAATCGATTGGCCCATTATTTAAGAGAGCAAGGTGTCGGTGCTGAAACCATTGTTGGACTTAGCATTGAGCGTTCTCTGGAAATGATCGTTGGTATTTTGGGAATATTAAAGGCGGGAGGTGCCTATGTTCCTCTTGATCCTAGCTATCCTGAAGATCGTCTTAATTATATGCTTTCGGATACAAATGTACGACATATTATTACTCATTCTTCCGTTGCCGACTCACTTAAAATATCCAAAAAAGTAAATAAAATCGTAGTTGATGATCCACTCTTTATAGAAAGTTTAAGTCATTATGCTAACGGCGATTTAAATCGATTGAATGAACAGAATACTTCAAATTTAGCGTATGTCATTTATACATCGGGTTCAACCGGAAAACCGAAAGGCGTCATGGTTGAACACGAAAATGTTGTTAACTTTGTTCATTTTGCACAAAAAGCATTTATGCCCAATGGTGTTGAAGGTGGAGTTGTCAGTTCTACACTTGCTTTTGATGCTACGGTAGGTTCGCTATTCCCGCCATTATTTTGCGGAAAGTATATCGAATTATTGCCTGATGATCGGTCGCTGCTTAATCATTTGGAACGATGTTTATTTGATAACAGCCGTCAATTACTCTTTAAAATTACACCTGCTCACCTTGAAGCGATCGCGAGTAATCGCTCTTTAGATAAAAGTTGTACTTCTCGTCATGTATTGGTGATAGCAGGCGAAGCGTTAACTGAAGCACATCTTTATCCCTGGCGTAATCATTTGTTACCGAATGGTTACTACATCAACGAATACGGGCCAACCGAAGCCACAGTAGGCTCTACAACGTATCATAATATCGATCAGCTTGATAAAAATGCGAACAGTTCTCGAGGCATAAGCATTGGACGTCCACTTGATAATGCAAAATTGTATATTTTGGATGCTAAAAAACAATTGTTGCCGTATGGTGTGGCCGGTGAATTATATATTGGTGGTGTAGGGATCGCGCGCGGTTACTTAAATCGAGAAGAGCTGACCAAAGAGCGTTTTGTTAGAAATCCATTCAGCAAAGATCCGAAGTCACGTTTATATAAAACAGGTGATCTAGTTCGGTATGGGGAAGGTGGAAATGTTGAATTTTTGGGGCGGTTTGATGACCAAATAAAACTGCATGGGTTTCGAATTGAGCTTGGTGAAATTGAGACGGAAATTCTTAAGTGTAACGGAATTCGATCGAGCTTGGTTTTATTAAGAGAGGAGGACAACGTTAAGCGCTTAGTGGCCTATATCATTCCGGACAAATCGCTTGATGAAAGCCTTTTGATCGCGAAGATTCGCGAGTCTCTCAAGGCAAAATTACCGGAATATATGGTACCTGCAGCGTTTGTGCTATTGGAGGAATGGCCATTAAGTCCTAATGGAAAAGTTGACAAGAAAGCTTTGCCAAATTCTGAAGGAGCATTATTTCAAAATGATTTTATACCGCCGGAAACGGATATTGAAAAAGCACTTTCGATTATATGGGCAAAATTATTAAAGTTGGAACCGTCAACGATTGGTGTAACGTCTAGCTTCTTTGAATTGGGCGGTCATTCGTTATTGGCTGTTCGGTTAATCGCAGAAATTCGTAAAACCTTGAGTGAAGAGTTACCCATTAAAGCTGCTTTTGATTATCCTGACATTCGCAGTATGGCTCAAATCATTGAGCAGTCGAGTGGTAATAAAGCATCGCAGTCGGTTTCGCCTATCGTAAGAACGACCAATCGATTACCGTTGTCTTTTGCACAACAACGTTTGTGGTTTATCGATCAGCTCCAAGGGGGGAGTGCCGAGTACAACATGCCAGCAGTACTCGAAGTTGACTCAACGTTTGATGTGGATGCTGCCGAGCAAGCTATTATTCGTATTATTGAAAGACATGAAAGCTTACGAACCGTTTTTGAAGCCGAACAAGACAGTGCGGTTCAGGTCATTCGTGATGCATTTGAGTTTACAATAAATCGCATTGATATTCGCCATATTGAAAGTGAGGCACGTGCTGCTCAAGCCAAAGCGTTGGTTTCTGAAGATTGTTTAAAACCTTTCGACTTAGCTCATGACTTAATGGTACGAGTCACTTTTATTCAATTGTCGGATTCTGATACCGATACTCCCAACTTGTTATTATTCAACATGCATCACATTGCATCCGATGGTTGGTCAAGAGGTATTTTGCTTAAAGAGTTTATTGCACAGTACCGTTCGATAGTAGAAGGAGTGCCAGCGGAACTGCCCACTTTATCAGTGCAGTACGCTGACTATGCACATTGGCAGCGAAATTACTTAAGTGGTGAAGTATTAGAGGAGCAATTAAGTTACTGGCAAAATCAGTTGGATGATGTACCAGTCGTTCACAGTGTGCCATTAGATTTTTCGCGACCGGATATTAAAAGTCATCAAGGTGCCATTGTTTCCAGTAAGTTGTCGGGAGAAGTGGTGAAACAATTAGCATTGGTCGCGCAGCATCATCAATTGACACCGTTTATGTTGTTGCACGCGGCCTTTTCACTGGTATTATCGCGTCACAGTAATCACTCGGATATCGTTGTTGGTACACCGGTCGCTAATCGTATGCAGTCAGAGCTGGAGTCTTTAATTGGCTTTTTCGTGAATACATTAGTGCTGCGAGTGAATACGGATCATTGCACAATCAGTGATTACTTATCGCATGTTCGTGCAGTGAACTTAGAGGCTCAGTCTCATCAGGACATTCCTTTTGAACAGTTGGTTGAACATTGTAAAGTACCACGCAGTACTCAGCATACCCCGTTATTTCAAATCTTGTTTACCATGAACACCAACGAAGATGTTGAGTTATCATTGCCGGGCGTTCGTTTTAGTGCATTAAACCAGGAAGAAGTTGTTTCTAAATTTGACTTGGAAGTGAATGCTCAATGGCAGGACGATACCATTGCGCTGAGTTGGAATTACGATACAACGCTTTTCACGCGAGAACATATTGAACAGCTGAATAAGCATTTTATGCATTTGCTGGAGTCTATGGTTCGCCAAAGCGAAAACCAACTTAGCTCGCTTTCCATGCTTTCCGAATCTGAAAAAGTGAAAAGCTTAGAGTTATTAAAAGGACCCGTCAAAGAGTACCCGCTTGACCAATGTATACATGAAGAATTTGAAAAGCTCGTTACAAAAATTCCTGATGCCATCGCCCTTGAGTATGAAAATAGATCAATAACGTATGCTCAATTGAATGCATCATCGAACCGATTGGCTCATCATTTAAGAGCACAAGGTGTGGGTGTTGAGAGTCTAGTGGGTATTTGTTTAGACCGCTCAATTGATATGGTAATTGCTATATTCGGTATTTTAAAATCAGGAGCAGCCTATGTTCCTATGGATCCTGATTATCCAACTGAGCGGCTGACGTTTTTACAACAAGACACGGGCTTAAAGTGGCTTATAACACACAATAAAATTACTGAAGCACTCGCCTTAAGGGAAGACGTTTGTTTGATTGAACTCGATACGGAAACATCGATGTTCGATAACTATCCATCTGAAAATCCAACTCGTTTACCAGGGCAAAGTTCAAGTAATTTGGCCTATGTGATTTATACATCGGGCTCAACTGGACAGCCCAAAGGCGTTATGATTGAGCACTCAGCTTTCGTTAACTTCTCTCATGCAATGCGTGAGCAATTGGGCGATTGCTTTGGAGAGTCATGCCGCTTATTAGCCGTAACAACCATTGCTTTTGATATTGCGGGATTAGAATTAATCACTGCTTTATTACAAGGTGCGCGAATTACAATCGCTGCTAAACAAGACGCAATGGAACCAACGAAATTAGTTCAACTTTTGGAACAAAAGTCGATCACTTTGATGCAAGCTACACCGGCGACTTGGCAACTGCTCAAATCTCACAACTGGGCTGGAAAAGCGGACCTGACAGTATTGTCGGGTGGTGAAGTGTTACCTGTATCGTTAGCACGTTATCTTGTTCAATCGTGTCATCAGCTATGGAATTGTTATGGCCCTACTGAAGCGACCGTTTGGTCCATGATTGGTAAAGTTGATAAGGAGCAGATCACCCAGCATGAAATACTGTTAGGGAATTCGTTGCCTAATTATCAGCACTACTTATTGGATGAATTAGGCAACCTCGCACCTACTGGAGCTATAGGTGAACTTTATATAGGTGGTGCGAGTATTGCTAGGGGATATTGGAATAATTACGAATTATCTACTGAGCGTTTTAAACTGCATTCGATCAATGGCGTTGAGTGTAGACTTTACCGTACGGGTGATAGAGTTCGTGATAAAGGTGAAGGCCGATTAGAGTTTCTTGGGCGTGTGGACCATCAAGTCAAAGTGCGAGGTTACAGAATTGAACTCGCAGAAATTGAACACCAGTTATCTTTGTGCAGTGATGTTCAAAAAGCAGTAATTTTAGTAAAAGGTCAAGTCGGTGAAGAGTATCTCGCGGCTTATCTTGAGCTCAAAGATAAGTTAAATGCTCAAGATGGGGAATTGGATTCGGCACTAGAAGTCGTTAAGTCGAAACTTGCTAGCTCGTTGCCGTCGTATATGATGCCTACCGCTTGGGTTATTCTCGACGAATTACCACTGACACCTAATGGTAAAATTGACCGAAATGCACTACCAGAACCCAATGAGGCGTTTCGTTTTGGAAAGTATCAACCTGCAGAAACAGAAACGGAGCATGCGTTAGTCAACATTTGGTCAGACTTGTTGAATCGAGACGTTGAGTCAATCAGTGTAAATGCCAATTTCTTTGAATTAGGAGGGCATTCACTATTGGCCGTTCGCTTAGCCACAGAGATTCGAACACAAATAAAGAAAGAGCTATCAATAAAGTCTATCTTTGAAGCGCCAACCATTCGCACTATGGCTCAAAAACTAACAACGATCTCTAACAATGCAGTAAGAGCGCCTGTTGTCTCTACTCATAGGCAGAACGAGCCTCAACCGCTTTCTTACGCACAACAACGTTTGTGGTTTATCGATCAGCTCCAAGGGGGAAGTGCCGAGTACAACATGCCAGCAGTACTTGATGTTGACTCAACGTTTGATGTGGATGCTGCCGAGCAAGCTATTGTTCGTATTATTGAAAGACATGAAAGCTTACGAACCGTTTTTGAAGCCGAACAAGACAGTGCAGTTCAGGTCATTCGTGATGCATTTGAGTTTACAATAAATCGCATTGATATTCGCCATATTGAAAGTGAGGCACGTGCTGCTCAAGCCAAAACGTTGGTTTCTGAAGATTGTTTAAAACCTTTCGACTTAGCTCATGACTTAATGGTACGAGTCACTTTTATTCAACTGTCGGATTCTGATACCGATACTCCCAACTTGTTATTATTCAACATGCATCACATTGCATCCGATGGATGGTCAATGAGCATATTACTTAAGGAGTTTATTGCGCAGTACCGTTCGATAGTAGAAGGAGTGCCAGCGGAACTGCCCACTTTATCAGTGCAGTATGCTGACTATGCACATTGGCAGCGAAATTACTTAAGTGGTGAGGTATTAGAGGAGCAATTAAGTTACTGGCAAAATCAGTTGGATGATGTGCCAGTTGTTCACAGTGTGCCATTAGATTTTTCGCGACCGGATATTAAAAGTCATCAAGGTGCCATTGTTTCCAGTAAGTTGTCGGGAGAAGTGGTGAAACAATTAGCATTGGTCGCGCAGCATCATCAATTGACACCGTTTATGTTGTTGCACGCGGCCTTTTCACTGGTATTATCGCGTCACAGTAATCACTCGGATATCGTTGTTGGTACACCGGTCGCTAATCGTATGCAGTCAGAGCTGGAGTCTTTAATTGGCTTTTTCGTGAATACATTAGTGCTGCGAGTGAATACGGATCATTGCACAATCAGTGATTACTTATCGCATGTTCGTGCAGTGAACTTAGAGGCTCAGTCTCATCAGGACATTCCTTTTGAACAGTTGGTTGAACATTGTAAAGTACCACGCAGTACTCAGCATACCCCGTTATTTCAAATCTTGTTTACCATGAACACCAACGAAGATGTTGAGTTATCATTGCCGGGCGTTCGTTTTAGTGCATTAAACCAGGAAGAAGTTGTTTCTAAATTTGACTTGGAAGTGAATGCTCAATGGCAGGACGATACCATTGCGCTGAGTTGGAATTACGATACAACGCTTTTTACGCGAGAACATATCGAACAATTGGATGATCACTTCAGTCGATTATTGTCTGAGTTTAGCAGTCAATCAGCTTCGCTTTTGAATGATTTAAACATGTTGTCGCCAAAAGAGCATCACTATCTTGAACACACGTTGAATGATACTCAAGTGGATTACCCTATTGAGCAGCGATTGCACGAGCTTTTTTTCGCACAAGTATTAAAAAATCCTCAAGCGATTGCATTACAGGATGTGGACGGTGAAATGACTTACGGTGAGTTGTTTTGTTCGTCTTATGCTGTATATCGTGTGCTCAAAGAAAAGAACGTTGCTGTTGAGGAATTAGTTGCGGTTCGATTGCCTAAAGGACGGTGGCAGCTTGTTGCGACATTGGCAATTATGATGTCGGGTGGGGCCTATCTACCTGTCGAAACAAAATGGCCTGATGAACGTTGTGAAAATATTGTCAACAAGGCTGGTTGTCGATTTGTGCTGTTAAATGATGAACAATATTCTATAAAAGGTGCAGAAAGTATAGCTATTGAAGCAATTCAAGTGGTGTCGCTGGAGCTCGAAAAAGTTATTCCGAATTTTGAGTTTTTGCAGTCTCCAAACAATTTGGCTTACGTAATATTCACGTCGGGGTCAACCGGACAACCAAAAGGTGTTGCAATAGAGCATCGTTCAGCCGTCAATACAATTCTAGATATTAATGCTCAGTACAATGTTAATTCGGATGATAAAGTGCTGGCAGTTTCCGCTCTCAGTTTTGATTTGTCTGTTTATGATTTGTTTGGTCTGTTGGCTACAGGTGGAACAATTGTATTCCCAGATGATGATAAGGCAATGGATCCTGCGCATTGGTTAGAGATGGTTGAAAAGTATAACGTGACTTTCTGGGATACGGTGCCTGTTTCAGCAGGATTACTCGCAGAGCAACTTGAAGCAGAAAATAGAACATGCACTGCACCTATGAAAAACATACTTATGAGTGGCGATTGGATCGATCCTTTATTGCCTAAACGACTGTGGAATGTCTTTCCCGGCGTTCATACTTACAGTTTAGGTGGAGCGACTGAAGGATCAATATGGTCAATTCATTATCCAATTAAAGAAGATACCAGCGGGAAAAAATCGGTTCCCTACGGTAAACCGCTTTCGAATCAACGCTTTTATATTCTCGACCAAAAACAGCAGTTGTTGCCTCCTGGCATTGTTGGAGAACTTTGTATCGGTGGAGAAGGTGTTGCTCGTTGTTATTATGGTGCAGAGGAACTTACTCAAGAAAGATTTATTTTTCATAAAGGTCTTAATCAGCGGTTATATCGCACCGGTGATTTAGGGCGATATATGTCAGACGGGAATATCGAATTTATCGGTCGAGTAGACCACCAGATAAAAATTCGTGGTTTTCGTGTAGAACTGGGTGAAATTGAGCAACATATTAACAATTGCGAACAAGTAGATTCCTGTTTGGTAACCGTTCGGGAGATTTCCGAAAATAACAAACAACTGGTTGCCTACATTCTTTCTGAAAGTACCTCTGAGAATGAACATAAGGCATTAACTTCGGACCTTAAGCAGGAGTTGAAAAAGCATCTGCCTGAGTACATGGTTCCATCTTATTTTATGTTTATTGAATCTTTGCCAATTACTGCAAATGGAAAGGTTGATAAAAACGCACTACCGATTCCTGATGCTATAGCACTCCAAAATGAGTATTTACCACCTGAAACTGAAACTGAAATTAAGTTAACAAAAATTTGGAGTCAGTTATTCAATTTGGATGACAAGAAAATCAGTCGAACGGCTAACTTTTTTGAGCTAGGTGGGTATTCACTTTTGCTTATTCAGTTGGTCAATAAATTAAAGCTAAATTTTTCAATTAGTTTAACAATGCGCGATGTTTTTGAGAATTCCACGCTCTCCAGCCTAGCATCAACCATAGATAAAGCGAGTGCTAAACAACAGTTAACGCAGGAGCGCTTTAGTAAAATTACTCAGGCTGACGATAATCAAACTGAAGAGTTAGAGTTATGATGATAGAAGAATTTATTGACGATTGTATTGATCGTTCCATCAGCTTTTACTTGGAAGGCGATAAGCTTAAAGTAAAGGCGGCTCCTGGTGTATTAACTGGTGAGGTAGTTTCTAAAATAAAAGAACGAAAGCCTGAACTGATTCGTTGGTTAAAGGAGCAAGAAAACAACGAAATTAAAGTAGTCAATAAATCCAATATTCGAATTCCGTTGTCGTTTTCACAACAGCGCGTTTGGATGATAGATAAAATTGAAGGAAGCTCTGTCCATTACAATATACCCTTGATGTTTGAGGTGATGGGGCAACTGAATCTTGAAGCGGTAGAAAAATCCGTTTCGAGCATCATAGAACGGCATGCAATATTAAGAACAGTTTATAAAGATGATGAAGGTAAACCACAGCAGGTTATTCAGGATAGCTTTTCATTTCGTTTGAAAAAACACGACCTGAGTCAATGTGAAGAGCAATCACGTAAAAAGTATATTGAACGATTAACGCAAGAGGAACTCTTTAAGCCTTTTGATTTGAAAAATGACCAAATGGTAAGAGTAACGTGTTTGTCATTGGGTGGGAAAGGAAAAGATGCACGTTATTTGTTGATTTTTAATATGCACCATATCGCCTCTGACGGCTGGTCGGTGGGTATTATGATTAACGAATTTGTAGAGTATTACAGAGCGTTTTCCAATGGCGATGCAGTGGAGCTGGATCCGCTTTCGATACAGTACGCTGATTATGCGATATGGCAACGAAACGAAGCAGAAAGGCAATATTATCATGAGCAGCTAGAGTATTGGGCAAAGCAGCTGAAAGATGCTCCAACCGTACACAGCTTACCTATAAGTCGACATCGAACAAAAAGTCAAATGCGATATGGCTCTGTCGTTAGCCGTTGTTTAAATAAAAATATTACCAATGATTTAACGAAATTTGCCAAAGAAATGCAAATGACTCCGTTTATGGTATTGCATTCTGCTTTGGCGTTGGTTTTATGTCGACATAGTAATCAAAGTGAAATCATTATAGGAACGCCTGTGGCCAATAGGGCACGAGAGGAACTTCAATCACTTATTGGATTTTTTGTAAATACCGTTGCCCTTAGAACGAACATTCAGCATAGTGATTTAAAGGATTACTTGAATCATGTTCGAGAACAGCATGTTAACGCTCAGAATAACAGTGAAGTTCCATTTGAGAGAGTACTCGATAAATGTAATATTTCTAGAGACAACACGCATTCACCATTGTTTCAAATAATGTTAAGTATGAACAATGAGAGTGATGGTCAAGTTTTATTGCCTGGGTTGACTTTTTCGCCAATATCAAGTTCCGAGACAGTAGCGAAATTTGACTTAGAGTTAAGCTTTAAAGTAAGTCGTTCAGAAATAAATGTGAGTTGGATTTACGATACGTCTCTTTTTGACCAGGAAACGATTGAGCGATTTTGCGAACATTTTGAAACGATTTTATCGAAAATGGTGAAGGGGAAGCAATCAAAGCTTGCCGAGCTTCAAATGATATCTGAACAGGAAGTTCATAAAATATTCAATACATTTAATGAAACGAATAAAGGATTTCCAGAGCATTTATTAATTCATGAATTGTTTGAAGAACAGGTGAAATTACAGCCAAACAATATAGCGCTTGTTTTTAACGATCGACACGTAAGCTATCGTGAACTGAATGAATCAGCAAATCAGCTCGCTCATTTTCTTAGGGAAAAGGGTGTACAACCTAACACTTTGGTAGGAATTTGCTTTGAACGCAGTGTCGAAATGGTGGTTTCTATTTTAGCGGTTTTAAAATCGGGTGGAGCCTATGTACCGTTAGAGCCAAGTTATCCCACTGAACGGTTAGTTTTTCTTATCGAGAATTCAAATATAAATCTGGTGTTAACGTTATCTTCGTTGGTCGAGAAAATCAATATTGATCAAGTGGTGGAGTTAGTTCGTATTGATAAGCTAGACGAACGAGGCATTCAAAATCATTCAAAGAGTAATCTGATAAAAACTACGGACCAAAACGCATCAAACTTAGCTTATGTTATTTATACATCGGGCTCTACAGGGCAACCCAAAGGGGTAATGATTGAGCATCAAGCGTTGGTTAATCGTATTGACTGGATGCAAAATGCTTATCAGCTTGATAGTCAAGATCGAGTGTTACAAAAAACACCCTACAGTTTTGATGTGTCCGTTTGGGAGTTTTTATGGACATTAGGATACGGAGCCTGTTTAGTTGTTGCGAAACCAGAAGGGCATAAGGATCCAGAGTATTTACACAAACTTATTCATCGTCAAAATATCAGTGTGTTGCATTTTGTACCTTCAATGCTGAGTGCGTATTTGACTTATCCCGATTCCAGCTTTTCTGATGCAACACGTTTAGTGATTTGCAGTGGTGAGGCGCTTAGAGTTAAAGAGGTCAAAGCACTATTCGAGAAAGCACCGCATGTAAAGCTTCATAATCTCTATGGGCCAACGGAAGCAGCGATTGATGTTTCGAGCTTTGACTGTAGTACATTAGATGACCGAATGAGTGTGCCGATTGGAAAACCGATCCAAAATATTCAACTTTATGTATTAGATACACATTTAAATTTATGTCCAATTGGTGTTCCTGGTGAATTACATATTGGTGGAGCAGGACTTGCTCGGGGGTATTTAAACAATACCAAACTAACAAAAGAACGATTTATTCCGAGCCCTTTTCATACCGGTAAGCGTTTATACAAAACTGGCGATCGTGTCGTTTTAAAACCGGATGGGAATATTGACTACCTGGAACGATTGGATAATCAAGTTAAAATTCGCGGATTTCGTATTGAGTTAGGTGAAATTGAACAGCAAATTTTGCGCGTTGCAAATGTTAAGGATGCCGCTGTGATTGCCACCGGTAATTCTGAGCACCAAATGTTGGTAGCTTATGTTTGTGGTCAATTTGATCAGCAAGAATTGATGAGTAAGCTAAAGGCGACATTACCCGAATACATGGTGCCATCTTTCATTAAAACACTCGAAAAACTACCACTCAGCGCTAACGGAAAACTAGATAGAAAAGCACTGCCTAAAATTGAAATGCAAGAAAGTAACTCAATTAGTTATGTTGCCCCAAGAAATGATCGTGAGAAAATTTTGGTAACAATCTGGCAAGAGTTGTTAGGGTTGGAATGTGTTGGCATAAATGATAACTTTTTTGCGCTAGGTGGTGACTCCATATTATCTATTCAAGCGGTTGCGCGCTCTGCTAAGCAAGGTCTTTATTATTCAACACAACAGCTTTTTGAACATCAGAGCATTTCTGAACTTGCTCCATTGATTAGCGAAAAGAAAAAAATCGTTGCTGATCAATTCCCAAGTCATGGTGCTTTACCTCTCATTCCCATTCATAAAGCGTTTTTACGAAACGGTACGGCAAAGCATCATTTTAATCAATCGATTATGCTAAAAGTACCCAACGCTTTAACGCTCTTAAAACTGGAGGTTTTGTTAACTCACCTGGTTCAAAGGCATGATGTACTGAGGTTGAGGTTTTCACCAAATAATGAAGGTTACTTTTTAAATCTTGACGAGTATTCAATTAAGGAGTGCATTGAACAGTTCACAATTAATTCATACGATGAACAAGAAATTACCAAGGAAGCTGAGCGAGTTCAGAGTAGCTTGAATATCGAAACAGGGCCATTAATGAAGTGTGTGTTGATCGAGTCAGGTGAAGAAAAGCGATTGCTTTGGGTCATTCATCACTTATTGGTTGATGGGGTTTCGTGGCGTATTCTTTTAGAAGACTTAATGACTTTATGGAAGCAGTTAAGTGAAGAACAGCCATTGCTTTTACCTCCAAAGACAACTTCGATACAGCAATTTTCACAATTTTTATACGAATTTTCGAAAGATGAATCGTTAAAATGCGAGTATGCTTACTGGCAAGATCAAGTTGACTCGATTCGTTTATTGCCACGGGATGGCGATCCTACATTGTCTGGTTCTAAGGCACACTGTTTTGTTACTTGGACGGAAGAAATTACACGTCAACTATTAAGTGAAGCCGGTCAGCCGTATCGATTACATATTAACGAATTACTGATGGCGTCACTTTTACTGGCTTATCGTCGGTGGCAAGGTGTCGACAACATGTCATTGTTAATGGAAGGTCACGGTCGGGATGTTCCTGATGAGCAGTACGACCTCAGTCAGACTGTCGGATGGTTTACCTGTACTTATCCACTGACTTTAAAAGCAAATAGCAATTCGTTAAAAAGTTTGATTATGGGCGTTAAAGAGCAATATCGTGCAGTGCCTAATGGTGGTTTAGGTTTCGGTGTACTTACCGAATTGTCAAACGAATTAACATTTGACCAGCAATCTCCTGAAATCGTATTTAATTATTTGGGACAGTTCGATCAGGTAATTGCTAACTTATCGGATTTTAGTTTTGCTGAGGAGTCCACGGGAACCAATATCAGTCCTCTATATCGATCATCAGAAGCATTGGTACTCAATGGTATGGTCGTAAATGGGTGTTTGAAGTTTGATATACACTACGATCAAGGCGTTATTTCAAAGGATTCTGCTGACCAGTTTGTTAATGCAATAAAATCGTCATTAGAAGAGGTTGTATACCACTGTATCAGCAAAGAGGCGGGAGGATTAACACCAAGTGATGTCTTGCTATCTGGACTAAGTCAGGCTTCCTTAACAGAGCTCGAGTCACATTACAACGTTCATGATATTTATCCTGCTACGGGTATGCAATTAGGATTGTTATACCATAGCGAAATTTCACCGGATGCGTACGTAAACCAAATGTTGCTGAGCGTTGACGGGATAAATACCGAGCTTTTTCAACAAGCCTGGCAAAAGGTAGTCGATCGATACGATATATTGAAAACAGCGTTCGTTCTTTCTGAAAATCAATATTATCAAGTTGTCACTCAAGCCAAATTAAATTGGTATCAATTCGATTTGCGTGAGAAAGATGAAGCGGAGCAAAAAAAATACATCCAGCTCGCGAGAGAAGATGATAAGTCGCAAGGATTTGACATGCAACGTGCGCCTCTAATGCGACTGACACTTTTTCGATTAGCAGACAATAGCTATCAATTGCTTTGGTCTCATCATCATGCGTTGTGGGATGGATGGTGTAATGCCTTGTTGTTTAAAGAGGTTATGCAATTTTATTACGCGTTGTTGAATAACGAACAGCTTGTACTTCCTTCTCCACCTCAATATCGTAATTATATTGAGTGGCTTGTTAATGCAGATCGTTCTAAAGCGGAAGCCTATTGGAAAAAGTATTTGTCTCAAGTGGATGGTTTTGAATCATTCCCACAGTCGACAACCGATGTTATAGACCACTTTCAGAATCGTTCTTTAATATTGGATGCTCCATTCACAGAAAAACTAAAATCGTTTGCGAAGGATAATCGGTGTACTTTAAACACGCTATTGCAAGGTGCTTGGGCTCTGTTATTAGCGAGGTACACGAATCAATTAAAAGTTGTTTTTGGTACGGTTGTTTCGGGACGTCCTGCTGAACTGCCTGGCGTTGAAGAAATGATAGGCTTGTTTATCAATACCCTTCCTGTTGTAGTCGATTTTTCAAGTAATTCAGGTCTATCAATTAACTCGTGGCTTTCCCATTTACAGCAACAACATATTTCGTCTGATGGTTACAGTTATTTGCCATTACACGAAATATTGGAGTGTTCTAATCAGAGGCAACTCTTTGATACGTTATTGGTTTTTGAAAATTATCCAGTTGATAAAGCAATTGGTGAGCAGCTAAACAACTCAAAGCTTTCTGTCAATGAAGTAGAAATATTTGAAGAAACTAACTTTGGCATTACTTTGTTAGTACAAGCGGATGAGCAAGTTCATTTACAGTTGCAAGCTAAACCAGGATTGTACTCTGAGAGAGTCATAACCAATGTATTACCTCATCTTAAGACTATACTTGAAAGCTTTTTAGTGGCAGAGCACGTTCACAATTTAAAAATGCTGTCAGAAGACGAGCAGCGTTATCAATTGGAAACGCTGAATGATACAGCGGCCGATTACCCATCGGAGCAATTGATCCACGAACTGTTTGAGCAGCAAGTGAAGAAAACACCCGATGCGATTGCGGTTCGTTTTGACGATCAAACGCTCAGCTATGCGGAATTGAATGCTGCGGCGAATCGAGTGGCGCATTACCTGCGCGAGCAAGGGATTGTTGCCGACCGTTTGGTGGGATTGTGCGTTGAACGTTCCATGGAAATGGTGATTGGACTGTTGGGAATATTAAAAGCGGGCGGGGCTTATGTGCCACTGGATCCGAGCTACCCCGATGCACGATTGCACTATGTATTGGACGACACCGGTTTAACGCAGGTGTTGACACAGTCGGCATTGGCGTCTCGTTTTCCTGCTGCATTATCGGTAGTGTCACTGGACAGTGACGACTGGTTAAAAACAGCCCACGATTATTCCGAGAAAAACCCTGAGCATTTAGCAGAGCAAAATGCGCGTAACTTGGCGTATGTGATTTACACATCGGGCTCCACCGGTCAGCCGAAAGGCGTGATGATTGAACATCAGGCTTTAAGTAACCGATTGGATTGGATGCAGAAGGCGTACGGGCTGAGTGGTGAAGATAAAGTCCTGCAAAAAACCCCTTACAGTTTCGATGTGTCGGTGTGGGAATTTTTATGGACGTTGTGTTATGGCGCCGAACTGGTGGTGGCCAAACCGGAAGGTCATAAAGATCCAGAATACCTGAGTCAA